>NZ_KV796750.1:0-170037 GCF_001809235.1 Corynebacterium sp. HMSC072A04
TAGGGTGTCCACTAAACGAGGGTAACCTCACAGGGTGGAGGACAGGATGATGTCGTGTTTCGTGTTGCTTGGCTTGCCGTCTGCCCGGGCGGTGTCGATTGGGGGCAAGCCTGCCGGTGCGATGAAGGAGTCAGGTTCTACTCCGAAGAGCGTGAGGTCCACCGCCGTGCCGTCCTGGTTGTGGGCGTTAGCAATGGTCAGGCCCAAGGGGGTGGCTTGGTCCATGCCTTCTAGTTGAGAGAAAGACTCGGCATCGGAGGCATCGACAACGGAGCGGGTGAATGCAGAGTCTTTCTGCGTGCCATCGGCGAAAGCGATGACGTTGCTCTCCATCGCCTTGAGGCCGGAGACGCCGTCGTTGACCAAGCCTGCGGTGAGACCGGAGATGATAACGACGAGCATGGACATGAGTGCGAGGACGACGCCCATGAGGAGGAATCGGGTACGCGCGAAGAGCATCTCGCGCCAAGCTAGATACATGAAGGAACTTCCTAGTGTGTGGGGTGAAGTGAGTTGGCGTGTCACCCTGCGTGCCGCAAGATGGCAACATGATGTTTCTATCATGGCGACGCAATGTTTCTAAAACTTGTGCGGGCATTTTGCGCGGGGAGGGGAGACTTTTTGTGCGATTTCCCGATTTCCCCCACTTTGCCCCACCTGCGCTACGCGCCGGTCGGGGAATGTGGGCCTAGAGGCCCTTTGGAGCGTGGTGGGAAGATGAAAACGTCAGGAATATGGGGGTGGTGGGGAAAATTACATGCCAAGGGGTCAAAGTTACGTGAGTGAATACGTGGAAATGGGCCTGTTTGAGGGGGCGTGTCAAGGGGGGTCTGGGAAAACTTCCCACTGGAAAAATTGCCTTTGACCTGCAATGTTATTCCGACACGCAGATTGTTGCGGTGATAAAGGTGTGGGAGGTGGGGGAAAGTGGGGTAGAGTGGGGCGTAGCGGAGGAGAGTTGCTCTCTTGTCGCGAGAGGAATCCGGAGTTTTCGAGTGACAGGAAGGTGGACCCGGGGATGTTTCTCGGCACCTACACTCCCAAGCTCGATGACAAAGGACGGCTCACGCTTCCGGCAAAGTTTCGCGAAGAACTGGCTGGCGGCCTCATGGTCACCAAAGGTCAGGATCATTCGCTCGCGGTATACCCGCGGGAGGAGTTCGCGGCGCGAGCTAGGAAAGCAGCGGCCGTGTCACGCACCAACCCAGAAGCGCGTGCGTTCATCCGTAACTTGGCAGCGAGTGCGGACGAGCAGCGCCCCGATGGGCACGGACGTATCACGCTGTCCGCAGGGCACCGTGAGTACGCAAACCTGACGAAGGAATGCGTAGTTGTGGGCTCGGTTGACTTCCTCGAAATCTGGGACGCAGCCGCGTGGGCTGAATACCAGGCGCAAACTGAAGACGCTTATTCGGCGGCAGACGCCGATGACGTACTTGCCGGGCTGCTGTAGAGCTTCCTGGCACACAGAGAGTGCGTGTATGGACTCTGCCCGAGGAGGATGAGCTGGTGTACTTCCCCGACATCAGAACCCTTCCTCGGACAGGGCCCTATACGCACTCGATTTTTTATCGAACAGATCTGATAGCGGCCTCAGGCGCCTGAATGGAAAGGGGGACAGCAACTGTGGACCACAACGGCACCATTACCTATGACGTGAATGACAACCACGGCCATGTCCCTGTTATGCGTGCGCGTATGGCTCAGCTGCTTGCTCCGGCCGTCGAAGCAGCGGGGGAGCACGCCGTCATCGTGGACGGCACCCTGGGGGCTGGTGGCCACAGCGAATACTTCCTCAACAGCTTTCCTAACGCGCGAATTATCGGTGTGGACCGTGACTCCGCCTCGTTGAGCAGTGCTTCTCGACGTCTCACCCCCTTCGCCGACCGCTTCGTCGGCGTCAACGCTCGCTTCGATGAGGTCGGTCGTGCCATTGCGCAGGGTGGCCATGAGATTTTTTCTATCGCGCGAGAACACGGCATTGCAGGGGCATTGTTTGATCTGGGTGTGTCCTCCATGCAGCTTGACCAGGTGGAGCGTGGGTTTGCGTACAAGACCGACGCCCCGCTGGATATGCGCATGGACCCGCGCCAGGGAATGACTGCCGCCGACGTACTCAACACCTATAGCCACGGTGACCTCGCCCGCATCCTCAAAACCTATGGCGATGAGCGCTTTGCCGGCAAGATTGCTTCGGCAGTAATAAAGGAAAGGGAAAAGGAACCTTTTACTACCTCAGCCCGCTTGGTTGAGCTGTTGTACGCCACGATTCCCGCAGCGACGCGTCGCACCGGTGGCCACCCCGCGAAGCGCACCTTCCAGGCGCTGCGCGTTGAGGTCAACCGCGAGCTTGAGGCGGTCGAACAGGTCATTCCCGTGATTACGGATGCCCTGTCCGTCGGCGGCCGCGCCGTGTTCATGAGCTACCAGTCGCTCGAAGATCGCATCGTCAAGCATGCCTTCACCAAGCTCAGCACCTCGACGACTCCGCCGGGGCTTCCCATGGACCTTCCGGGCACGGCGGCGCACTATTCCATCGTGACGCGTGGCGCGGAGAAGGCGAGCGAGGAGGAGATTGCAGAGAACCCGCGGGCAGCGTCCGTCCGGGTACGCGCACTCGAGCGCCTCGAGGGCAGTCCGTCTTTTCATGAACCGGGAGGTAGGCCATGACGCTGAGAGACCGAACCGCACAGGCAACGTACCACCGCGACCACGAGAGGACCCACACCATGGGAGCTAGCCGCGATTTCACCACCGGATCTGATTTCTCCGGTCAGGGAACCGCGCTGCTGGAGCGGGGGCGCCGCACCACCCCGTTGCCCAGTCGCACGCCGCATCGCAGTACTGTGCCCGCCCGCCGGGTCGGAACGGGTCTGCGAGGAAACCGCCTCGGTTCGAAGCAGGTAGTGAGCAATCGTGGGCGCCGCGTCGTACAGCCCACGCGGGTTACTGGCCTTTTCGCTCGCCTTTCTTTCATCGCCATTGGCCTGCTCATCACTGGTGTGGCTGCGGCGATGTGGCTCTCTGGCCTGTCGACGTCCCAGACCTTTAAGATTCAGGAGCTTACTGCCCACGAATCCACGCTCGATAACCAGCTGGAGACTCTGAACCGAGACTTGGAGAATGTGCGTTCGGCGTCGGACGTCGCCCGCCGCGCCCACGAGGCCAAGATGGGCGTCCCGGTTCAGCCTGGCGTAGTGGAAGTCGACGCAGACGGAAATGTGGAACAGAAGCGCGAAGCAACCCCGGATATGGAATCGGTCATCGACGTAAACGGCGAACCGGTCCGCCCGGGTCAGGCCTCGAGTGACCCGCACGCGACGGCGAACGTATCCGATAACCTGAATGCCCGTCCGACGCTGAGCGAGAGGAACCGTGAGCGCGAAGGCGCCGAGTCGGGTGCGTCTCGTTCGGACAACCACCCAGACGGCGGTGAATCCACCACTGACGGACAGTCGGCCGAAGGGAACGTAGAGCTGCCGGACATCCCGGCCCAGGCTCCCTACGCCGCCCGCGGGTAGATTCCATCCCCGCTCCGCGCGTGCCTGCGTGGGCGGGCGGCGATCATAGGGCACAATTCGGGATGTACCACTGATTATTGACCCATCTTCGCTGCAGACAGAAAGGTGACGTGTGACCCCACCACACTCCGGTGGCCCGCGCCCGAGGCGCGCTTCCGCCGCCCGTGCCGCCCAACCGCGCGGTACCTCTCACCAACCACGGCAGCGTTACGACGCCGACCGCGTCGTTCCCGCGACCCGTTCACGGAATCCGCGCACCGGCAAGCCCTTCATGAGCCAGCAGAAGACGATGCGCCGTCGTGTACACGTCATCGCGGCTTTGCTGCTCGTGGTGATGCTGGCGTGGATGGGGCGCCTCGCGTGGGTCCAGATCGTGTGGGGACCTGACTTGGCGGCGAAGGCCGCTGCGCAGAGAACCCGCGTCTATGTCGATACGGCCGGGCGCGGCGAGATCCTCGCGCGCGACGGCCAGCGGTTGGCCTACACGATGCGCGCCCGGTCCTTGACCGTGTCACCTACGCGCCTGCGAGATGAGCTCCGTGAACAGGAGGAGCAAAAAGCCGCCGGCGAGGCTCACTTTGAGTCGTTGGCACCCGATGCCAAAGAGGCTTTCCTCGACGACAAGGTGACAGAGCGGCTCACCGACATGTCGGAGGGGATCCCGAACAAGCTGAAGGAAGCCGGCATCGATGCCGGGGACGTGGATTCGGAGCAAATCATGGACAAGCTCCGTGCCGATACTCAGTATGAGGTCCTCGTGCGCAACGTCGATCCGGATGTCGCGGTGGCCATCTCCGAGGACTACCACGGGCTCGCCGCCGATGAGCAGCAGATCCGCCAGTACCCCAATGGTGCTATCGCAGAGAACGTCATCGGCAAGGTGTCCATGGACGGCCAAGGCCAGTTCGGCTTTGAGGCCTCCGGCGATACCACACTGACGGGTATTGACGGCAGCTCCACCGAGGACGTTTCAGCCAGCGGTCAGGTCATTCCCGGCACCCTACGCGATCAGGTGCCAACGACCGACGGCAAAAACGTCACGTTGACGCTCGATCTGGATCTGCAGACCTACGTTCAGCAGAAGCTGGAAAAGGCCAAGGCTAATTCGAAGGCAAAGAGCGCCGAGGCAGTCGTTCTGGACGCCGCCACGGGTCAGGTTCTGGCTATGGCGAATACCGGCACCATCGACCCGAACAAGGACATCGAAAAGCAGCTGGAGAAGGATAAGACCTTCGACAACCTCGCCGTCTCCCACCCCTTTGAGCCGGGTTCGGTGGCAAAGATCATCACCGCCGCGGCAACCATTGAGGAGGGCCTCACCAACCCTGATGAGGTCCTCCAGGTTCCCGGCTCCATCGACATGGCTGGGGTGACTGTGAACGATGCCTGGCCGCACGGCGTTGAGCCCTACACCACGACGGGCGTCTTCGGTAAGTCATCGAACGTGGGAACGTTGATGTTGGCAGATCGTCTTGGCCAGGATAAATACGCTGACTACCTCAAGAAGTTCGGCCTCGGCCAGACTTCCGGCATTGAGCTGCCCAACGAGTCTCCAGGCCTCGTACCTGACCGTTCGCAGTGGTCCGGCGGTACCTTCGCTAACCTGCCCATCGGCCAGGGCCAGTCATGGACTGCCCTGCAACTGGCTTCTATTTACCAGACCCTCGCCAATGACGGTGAGCGCATTGAGCCGCGCATCATTGATTCGATCACCGCGCCTGACGGGACTAAGGAAGAACTAGAGAAGCCCGAGTCCACCCGCGTGGTCAGTCCCGAAACCGCGCGCACTGTCGTGGACATGTTCCGTGCGGTCTTCCAGGAGGATCCGCAGGGGCTGAACAACGGTACAGCCGGCAACGCGCAGATCGAGGGCTATCAGCTCTCCGGCAAGACTGGTACCGCGCAAAAGGTCGACGAGGAGACGGGGGCATACTCGAACTCCAAGTACTGGATCACGTTCGCGGGCATCGCGCCTGCCGACGATCCCCGCTTTGTCGTCGCAGTCATGCTCGACGAGCCCGAATCCGGTGTCAACGACGATGGCTCCGGCGGCCAGTCCGCAGCGCCGGTGTTCAGTGACATCGCATCCTGGCTGCTTGATCGTGACAATATTCCGCCTTCCCCACCAGCACCGCACCTGACCTTGCGTGCCGAATAGATAGCTCCGGCCGCGAATAACCTACAGAGATAGAGAAGAGGACGCACCGTGACCAGCAGCATCAGCCTTGATCGTTTAGCAGAAATTTCTTCGGGCACCGTGATCGGGGATGCCTCGACCACCGTGGGCTCCTGCGGACTAAACTCTGCAACCCTGCCACCTGGTGGACTCTTCGCTGCGCTTCCGGGAACGCGCGTTCATGGCGCACGGTATGCCGCAGACACCGCAGCAGCCGCGATTCTGACCGACCCGGAAGGCCAACGCATCCTTGCCGAAGCGGGAGAAACACGCCCACTTCTCGTGGTCGAGGATATCCGCGCCATCCTCGGACACGTTTCCGCGGAGATCTATGGGCACCCCACTGAAAAGCTCACCATTCTCGGCGTGACGGGTACGTCCGGTAAAACTACGACGAGCTACCTGCTGGAAGCGGGGCTTTTGCACGCGGGCTTGTCGGTGGGCCTTATCGGCACCACGGGCACTCGCATTAACCGAGAGCCGGTGCCTACCTCGCTGACGACCCCCGAGGCCCCGACGTTGCAAGAGCTCTTCGCCCGCATGGTGGACGAAGGGGTAACGCACGTGGTCATGGAGGTGTCCTCCCACGCGCTTTCCCTGGGCCGCGTTCAGGGAACGCGCTTTGCCGTCGGCGGATTCACTAACTTGAGCCAGGACCACCTCGACTTCCACCCAACGATGGAGGATTACTTCGAGGCGAAGGCCATGCTTTTCGACGGTCCCCAGGCCGCCGACCGCTCCGTTGTCTGCATCGACGACGAGTGGGGGCGACGCATGGCGCAGCGCGCCGCGGCGCGTCCGGTCATGACAGTGTCCACGAGCGCGGAGGCGACCGAGACGGACATCACCGCCCGCCAACTCAGCACCGAGGCCACCGGCGCACAGCAGGTGGAGCTGATGGTGTCCACCGGAGAGCACGCTGGTTCCTATGAATTCCGGCTGCCCATGCCGGGCACTTTCAACATCGCCAATGCGGCCTTGGCCACCGGCATGGCCGCAGCCAGTGGCATCGAGCCGCGCGTCTTCTTGGAAGGCGTAGAAAAGGTAGCGGTCCCGGGCCGCATGGAACGCATCGACCGCGGCCAGCAGTTTGTCGCCGTGGTCGATTATGCGCACAAGCCTGCAGCGGTCACCGCGGTCCTCGATACCCTGCGTGCGCAGCTGGAAGGCAGCAGCGGCCGGATCGGCATTGTCGTCGGCGCGGGAGGTGACCGCGACTCTTCCAAGCGCCCGCTCATGGGGGCGGCCGCCGCGAAGGGCGCCGATATGGTCGTGATCACCGATGACAACCCCCGCACCGAGGACCCAGCAGCTATCCGCGCGGCAGTGCTCGCGGGAGCGCGCGAAGCGAACCCGGAGGCCGATATCCGGGAGGTCGGCTCCCGTGCCAAAGCCATCGACGAGGTCGTGGCGTGGGCACAGCCGGGCGATGCCGTCATCGTCGTCGGCAAGGGCCACGAAGTAGGACAGCTGATTGGTGATACCGTCCACCACTTCGACGACCGCGAGGAGATGGCGCGTGCACTTGATGCCGCGATGACAGCGACTACCCTGAGTACCGAAGAATCCAAGGAGCAAGCATGATTGCGTTAAGCCTCGCTGAGATAGCTCAGATCACGGGCGGCCGCCTGGATAGCGTCGACGAGCCAGAGACCCCAGTGACCGGCTTTGTTGAGTTCGATTCTCGCAAGGTCACTCCGGGTGGACTCTTTGTGGCACTGCCCGGAGCCCGCGTCGATGGCCACGATTACGCCCACACCGCGGTGGAGAAGGGAGCCGTCGCCGTCTTGGCTGCCCGGCCGGTGGGTGTACCCGCCATCGTCGTGGAGCCGCGCGGACGCGTAGAAGGTGACGGAGCCAACGCCGATATCTATGCCAACGATGTCGATGGCTCCGCCGCCGCTGTCGTCGAGGCGTTGTCCGCGCTGGCCCGCGCAGTAACGCAGCGGCTGGCGACAGAGCAGGATTTGACCATCGTGGGAGTGACGGGATCGGCGGGCAAGACCTCGACCAAGGACCTCATCGCCACCATCTTCCGCGAGGTGGGGGAGACCGTCGCCCCGCCCGGCTCCTTCAACAATGAAATTGGGCTTCCGTATACGGCTCTGCGCTGTGATGAGCACTCGCGCTACCTCGTGGCGGAGATGTCGGCCCGCGGTATCGGACACATCCGCCACCTCACCCAAATCACCGCGCCGCGCGTCGGCGTGGTCCTCAACGTCGGCTCCGCGCACCTCGGCGAATTTGGCTCGCGCGAGAATATCGCGCAGGCCAAGGGAGAGTTGGTGGAAGCACTGCCGAGCGCGGAAGCGGGCGGTGTGGCCGTCCTCAACGCCGACGATCCTTTCGTCGCCGCAATGGCGACACGCACGGGGGCCAAGGTGGTGTACTACTCCACGGATAACCGCCGCGGCGGCGCACCGGCGGCACAGTACTATGCCACCAACATCGAGCTCGATGACGTGGCCCGCCCCTCCTTTGTCCTCCACAGCCCCAACGCTGAGCCAGTCGAAGTGAAGCTGCAGGTATTTGGTTCCCACCAGGTGTCTAATGCACTGGCCGCGGCAGCGGCAGCCATCGAGCTGGGGGTATCGGTAGCCACGGTAGCGGCTGCGCTGTCTGGGCACCGCCTAGCCTCCGAGCACCGCATGGACGTGCGCACGCGCCGCGATGGCGTCACCATCATTGATGATTCCTACAACGCCAACCCGGATTCGATGCGCGCGGCGATTGCCGCCTTGGCCTATACCGCAGCAGCACGCCCCGATGCCCGCTCCATCGCGGTGCTTGGTGAGATGGGAGAGCTCGGCAGCGATGCCGAACAATCGCACCGCCAGCTCGGGGAGATATTGGCCAAATACCACGTGGAGCACCTCGTCGCGGTGGGGGAGAACCCCAACTGCCGGGCAATGACTGAGGCGGCTGCACAGCAAGGTATAAATACAATGGTGTGCGCCGATGCCGCGGCTGCCGCTCGGGCGGTCGACGGCATTCTGCGCGCGGCCCCGGCAGGGGTCGATGATTGGGCTAGCCGTAGCGTTAAGGACGTGGTCTTGATTAAGGCCTCCAATGCCCAGCGCCTCTGGTTGGTCGCGGAGCAGCTGAACCACAGCTAGCCGCTAGAAAGGACTTCAAGCTCGTGACTCAGATCATCATCGCTGGTGCGGTTAGCTTCCTCGTGGCGATCTTTACCACCCCGGTTCTCATCCGATACTTTTCCGACTCCGGTCGCGGTCAAGAGATCCGCGAGGACGGTCCCAAGTCCCACCTGCGGAAGCGGGGTACGCCGACGATGGGCGGCCTGGCTATTCTGGCCGGTATCTTGGTGGCTTATCTCGTGGTTGGTTTTTATGGCATGCTGACGGGCCACGGGGGGTTTACTGCTTCGGGTCTGCTCGTCCTCGGACTGACGCTGGGCTTGGGCGCGGTGGGCTTTGCGGATGACTTCATCAAACTCTTCCGGAAGCGCAACCTAGGTCTCAACAAGACCGCGAAGCTGGTCAGCCAGCTGGTACTGGCCCTCCTCTTTGGCTTTCTTGTGCTGCGTTTCCCCAATGATGCGGGCCTGACTCCTGGCTCCACCAAGCTGTCGTTCATCCGCGATTTGAAAACTTTCGACTTTGCGGTTGGCGGCGTTGTGATCGGAACCATCGTGTTCTTGATCTTCATGTACTTCCTCATTGCGGCGTGGTCGAACGCGGTCAACCTCACCGACGGCCTCGACGGTCTTGCCGCAGGAGTGACGGCGATTGTCATGGGCTCCTACTCGCTGATGACCTTCTGGCAGTTCCGCTATTCCTGCGCCACCAACTTTGCGGCAGGCTGCTACCAGGTGCGCGATCCCCTCGATCTCGCCGTGCTCGCGGCGGCGGGCCTCGGTGCCTGCCTCGGCTTTTTATGGTGGAATGCCGCGCCCGCCAAGATCTTCATGGGAGACACCGGCTCCCTGGCGCTCGGCGGATTGGTTGCCGGCATTTCGGTCACCAGCCGTACCGAGCTTCTCATGGTGATTATCGGCGCCCTGTTCGTTATCGAGACGGTGTCCGTTGTCATTCAGATCGTGGTCTTCCATTCCACCGGCAAGCGCTTCTTCCGCATGGCCCCGATCCATCACCACTTTGAAAACGGCGGTTGGGCGGAGACTGCTGTGGTTGTCCGTTTCTGGTTGCTGGCCGCGATGGCGGCGATGGCCGGCGTGGCCATCTTCTACGGTGAATGGCTGACCTCCACAGGTATAGGTGTCGGCGCATGACGCGCCCCGACTTCCTCTCTGGCCGGGTCCTCATCGCCGGTGCCGGCGTTTCCGGCCGCGGCTGTGCTGCGGTCCTGGACCACCTAGGCGTGGACGTCACGGTGGCTGATGGAAACCAGGAATCCCGCGCTCGCCTCGCCGCCGAGCTCGACGTTGCCACCGTGGACACAGCAGCAGTAGACCTGTCGGATTACTCCCTCGTCGTGACCTCGCCGGGGTGGCGCCCGGATTCGCCGTTGCTCGCCGCCGCAGCTTCCCGCGGCCTTGAGGTCATCGGTGACGTGGAGCTGGCCTACCGCCTTGACCAGGCAGAGGTATTTGGGCCCTCCCGCCGCTGGCTCGCGATCACAGGTACCAACGGCAAGACCACAACGACGGGGATGCTCGCTGCCATCATGGCCGCTGACGAGCAGCGATCCGGCCAGCGCGCGCAGGCTGTAGGAAATATCGGGGTCTCGTCTTTTGATGCCTTGGCCGCCGAGCCCCGCGTGGATATCCTCGTCGCGGAACTGTCCTCGTTCCAGCTGCACTGGGCCTCCCAGCTGCGCCCGGATGTGGGAGCGCTGCTCAACCTCGCCGATGACCACCTCGATTGGCACGGCTCCTTCGAGGCCTACGCGGCGGATAAGGCGAAGATTTTGCGCGGTACGCACGCCGTTTATGGAAAGGACGACGAGCACGTTCGCGCGCTTGCCGCCTCTCTATCCGGCGCTACCGCCTTTACCCACGCCGAGCCCGCCCCGGGCGAAGTCGGCGTGAGTGCCGGCAGCCTCGTGGTCAATGAGGTCGCCGGACTGCACGCGGCCGTGGTGGAGGATGTCACCACCATCCAGCCCGCAGGTCTTGCTGGGGTGCTGGATGCCGCTGCTGCCGCGGCGGTTGCCGCGCTTGCCGGCGCTCAGCCTGAGTCCATCGCGGAGGGCCTCGACGCCTACGTGGTGGCCGGGCACCGCGGTGAGGTTGTCCACCGTCATAGTGGCGTGACCTACATCGACAATTCCAAGGCGACGAATCCGCACGCCGCGGAGGTTGCCATGCGTGGTCTTGACTCCGTGGTGTGGGTCGCCGGTGGTCAGCTCAAAGGCGCAGATGTCTCGGACCTCCTGCGTACCCACGCCGCGCGGCTGAAGGCGGCGGTTCTGGTGGGCGTCGACAAGCACGTGCTGGCCCAGGCCCTGGTCAAGGCGGCACCCCACGTGCCTCTCGTCATCGTGGACAGTCACGACCCTCAGACGGCGATGGACCAAGCCGTGAGCGCCGCTGTGCAACACGCCGAAGCCGGCGATACCGTACTTTTGGCGCCCGCTGCGGCATCGTTGGACATGTACACCGGAATGAGCCAACGCGGCGACATGTTTGCCGCCGCTGCCCGCCGCCTCGCCCGCTAGCTAGGAGCACCCAGAAGCCGTGACTGCCACCAGCACCCAGAAGCCACACCGCACGCTGGGCCATCGCCTGCGTGATCTTCGCGAGCGCCTGCGCGCCTACCCGGGGTTTGACTACCTGATGCTGCGCATCGCGATTTTCTCCCTCATCGGCATCGGCGTGCTCATGGCCTTCTCTTCGTCGATGGCGACGTCCCTGTCGGAGACCGATAGCCCGTGGTCGGCAGCCTTGCGCCAGTGCGTATTGGTCGCCGCCGGCCTCATCGTGTTCTGGATCGGCCTGCGCATCTCGCCGCGCACGTTGCGGGCGCTCGTGCCGTGGTTCTTGGGGCTATCCATCCTGCTGCTTATCCTCGTGCTTGTGCCCGGTATCGGTACCGGCCGCGCGGAGGTCGGTTCACAGTCGTGGATCATGTTGCCGGGTGGCGTGGCCTTCCAGCCCTCTGAGTTCGCTCGCGTCGCGGTGGGTATGTATGGCGCCTCGGCGCTGGCGGATAAAACACACCGTTCGATGCGCTTGACTGATCCGTTCATGATGTATTCCATCATCGCCGGCATCATGTTCGTGCTCATCGTGGCCCAAGGTGACTTGGGCATGGGCGTGTCCTTCGCCCTGATTGTGGTCTTCACCCTCGTATTCGCCGGCGTGAACTGGCGTGTGCCCGTCGTCGTCGGCGTCTTTGGCGCCATCGGTATGATCACTGTTTTCCTGGCCGGTGGTTTCCGTTCGCACCGTTTCCACACCTACTTCGATGCGCTGCGCGGCAATATTGAGGACACACAAGGTACCGGTTTCCAGGCTTACCAAGGCTTCCTTTCGCTTGCCGACGGCGGCTTCTGGGGCGTTGGCCTCGGCCAATCACGCGCCAAGTGGTTCTACCTCCCAGAGGCGAAGAACGACTTCGTCTTCGCCATTATCGGTGAGGAGCTAGGCCTCTGGGGCGGTGCGCTCGTCATCGTGCTTTTCGCCGTGCTGGGCTACTTTGGGTTGCGTACCGCAACCCGTGCGCAGGACCAGTTCCAGTCCTTGCTGGCCGCCACGCTGTCGGTGGGTGTTGTCGTGCAGGCCTTCATCAACATCGGCTACGTCATCGGTGTGCTGCCGGTGACGGGTATTCAGCTCCCGATGATTTCTGCGGGTGGTACGGCTGCGGTTATCACCATTGGCTCGATGGGCCTGTTGTGCAATGTGGCGCGCCACGAGCCGCTGCAGGTGTCCGCGATGCAGAACTTTGGACGCCCGCTCTTCGACCGTATCTTCTTTATTCCAGAGCCGACCCCGCCCAATGAGCGGCGCGGCGGGGCGCACCGTGCCCCGCGCGAGCGCGCAGATGCTCGGCGTTCCCAGCGCCCACACCGCGAGCGCTCCCAACGCCACGTGGAGCGCAGCCGCGAGGAACGTTTTGGGCGCGCGGTGACGGGGCGCTCTCAGCGGTCGCAGGCGCCGCGCGCGGAGGGGCGGCGGGAGTATCGGCGCGGCGAGCGCCGGTAGCGCAGTGCGGCGCTGGTAGCGTGTAGTGCATGAATGACACGCCGATTTCCGTCGTCATCGCAGGTGGCGGCACCGCCGGACACATTGAGCCCGCGCTTGCGGTGGGGGAGGAGCTACGCCAACGCCACGGGGCGCGGGTCACCGCCTTGGGTACGCCGCGGGGTCTGGAAAGCGACATCGTGCCGGCGCGCGGTGTCGATCTCCGCATGATCACTCCGGTCCCTGTTCCGCGAAAGATCAACATTGACGCGGTGAAGCTGCCTTGGCGGATTTTCAAGTCCGTTCGGGAAACTCGCGCGGTGCTTAAGGACGTCGGGGCCAATGCTGTGTTTGGCACCGGTGGTTACGTTGCGGCGCCGGCTTACCTGGCGGCGAAGTCCTTGGGCATTCCGTTCTTCGTTCTCGAGACGAATGCTTTGGCCGGTATGGCTAATAAGCTGGGCGTGCGTCTTGGCGGCACGGGAATCAATGCCCAAAAGGGATCTGGCATGCCGGGCGAGGTCCTGGGCATTCCGGTACGTCCGGGCTTGGGCGAGGACCCGGATGGTGCGAAGGCCTCTGCTGCGCGCCAGAACTGGAACCTGGATGAAGGCCGCCCGACCATCGTGGTTACCGGCGGTTCGCAGGGAGCGGTGAGCATTAACACCGCCGTCGCCGGAGCGCTCGAGGACCTGTGCCGAGACTTCCAAGTGCTGCATGCCTACGGCAAGAAGAACACGGTGCCGACTGAGCACGAGCACTACACGGCCGTGCCCTATATCGATGACATGGCCGGCGCGCTCGCCGTTGCTGATGTGATGGTCTGCCGCTCCGGCGCGATGACCGTGGCTGAGGTGTCTGCGGCCGGCCTGCCCGCTATCTATGTGCCACTGCCGCACGGCAACGGCGAGCAAGCGTTGAACTCCCGGGCTCTGGTGGAAGCGGGAGCCGCGGTCCAGATACCGGACGCGGAGCTTACTCCGGGGCGCCTTGTCGCCGAAGTTCGCGCTATCCTTGACCATCCCGACGCCCTTTCGGCCATGCGTGCTGCTGCTGACGCCAGCACTGCCGGCGATGCCGCCGCGGTGATCGCTGACCGAATCGCGCACCGCGTCGCCGCCGACACCCGCGGCTAGGCGCACAGTACAGGTTTATTAAAGAAGGAAATTTTCACCATGACTGATACCCCCGCCACCACGGACCTGTCCCGCGTCCACTTTGTCGGCATCGGCGGTTCCGGAATGTCCGGCCTCGCGCGCATCCTGGTTAGCCGTGGCGCGGTCGTCACCGGCTCGGACGTTAAGAAGTCGACGGCCGTTGACGTCCTCCGCGCGATGGGTGCGCACGTCGCCGTCGGCCACGTGGCTGAGAACCTCGATCTGGCTGGGGACAAGCCGACGGTAGTCGTCACCTCCTTCGCCGCCATCCCGCAGGACAACCCGGAGCTGGTTGCGGCACGGGAAGCCGGGATTCCAGTGATCCGTCGCTCGGACCTGCTGGCTGAGCTCATGGAAGGCCACCGTCAGGTGCTGCTCGCCGGCACGCACGGAAAGACCTCGACGACCTCTATGGCGGTCACCGCGCTCCAGCAGGCGGGGATGGATCCTTCCTTCGCCATCGGCGGGCAACTCAACCGAGCTGGGACCAACGCGCACGGCGGCACTGGCGACGCCTTCGTGGCAGAAGCCGATGAATCCGATGCCTCCCTCCTGCGCTACAGCCCCTTCGTGGCAGTCATCACCAACATCGAGCCTGATCACCTCGACTATTTCGGCACGGCAGAGAGCTACTATCGGGTCTTTGATGATTTCGCCGACCGCGTGGTTGAGGGCGGCTACCTCGTCGTGTGCCTCGAGGATGAGCATGCGGCCGCCACGGGTGAGCGGGCGGCTCAGCGCGGGATTCAGGTGCTGGGCTACGGCACGCGCAGCGAGGTAGCCGCGGATTCTTCCGTGCCGCTGGCAGCGGAGATCCTAGAAGAAACCGTCTCCGCCGCCGGCGCGCACGTCCGCGTTCGCCTGACCTTGCCGGGTCAGGCGCCACAGGAGCTGTCCTATGACCTGCATGTCCCGGGCCATCACATGGTGCTCAACTCGGCGGCGGCCCTGCTGGCCGGTGTGCTGGCTGGCGGGGACCCGGCGGAACTGGCCGCGGGTTTGACCGACTTTACGGGCGTGCGCCGGCGCTTCGAGTACCGCGGCAGCGCCCAGGGGATCCGCGTCTTCGATGACTACGCCCACCACCCCACGGAGGTGTCTGCGGTGCTTACCGCGGCGCGCGCGAAGGCGGACGCCGAGGGCGAGGGTGCGCGCGTGATCGCCTGCTTCCAGCCGCACCTGTACTCCCGGACCATGGAGTTTGACGCCGAGTTTGCTCAGGCCTTGGCGCTTGCCGACGCCGCCGTCGTCCTCGACATCTACGGCGCCCGCGAGAAGCCGGTAGAAGGAATTACCTCCCGCATTATCACCGACAAGATGCCCGAAGACATGCCGGTCATTTTCGAGCCGGATTTCTCTGAGGCTGCCGGCGACGTCATTTCCCTGGCGCAGCCCGGAGATATCGTCCTTACCATCGGCGCGGGAACTGTTACCTACGTGGCGGGTGAAATCTTGTCGGCGCTTGAGAATGCGAGCGGCGCGGAGGAACCGAAGGAACCGAATGTCTAAAAAGACTGGGGCGCTCGCGCTAGGCGCGGTGCTTCTCGTAGTGGCGGTTGCTGCCGCGGCGGTGTGGCTTTTTCCCATCCTGAAGGTGACATCCTTCGAAGTCGTGGGAAATGATCACGTTGAGGCAGAGGAGGTCGAGCAGGCCAGTGGCGTCGTGAAGGGCTCTAATTTGGCGCGGCTGGATGCGCGCGAAGCCGCGCACGGCGTGGCCTCCCTGCCGTGGGTAGAGAGCGCGACGGTGTCGCGGGCCTTCCCGTCAACCGTCCACATCGAGCTCGTCGAGCACGAGGCGGTAGCTTATGTACGACAGGGCGATAGGACGATTTTGGTGGACAACCACGGTAAGGAATTCGTGGAGGACGAAGCGCCACCCGAAGCCGTAGAGCTGACAGGGCACACCGACTCCGGTTCGCCTGAGATGCAGGGGGCTGTCGACGCCGTCGCTGCGCTCCCCGCGCCGATTCGGGAGAAGGTCGCGGCCCTCGAAATTAAGGACCGGTATTCGCTGACCTTCCGCACGGAGGATGACAAAACCATCTTTTGGGGTGCGTCGGAAGACAACGCGAACAAGGCCATTGCTTTTGAGGATGTGCTCAAGCTCGAGGGCGATTCTTGGAACATTTCGAACCCGTCGCTGGTGACTCGTCGCTAAGCGCGTCGCGAGTGGGGCGGGTGGGACGCCTGTTAAGAAAACCGCATGTCAGCAACCCTAAAGTAGAGGTTGAGGGTACCGACACGCGGCAAAATGTGCGCCGAAATTACCCCGTTGTCGTTAAAGATGGATGTAACCGCCTCTCAGAAAAAGGGGCGCCTCCTCGTTTACATTAAAACCTTATTCGAAAGGCAAGAGACCCTCGTATGATCTCATCTAGCAACAACCTCGCGGACATCAAGGTCGTCGGCGTCGGCGGCGGTGGTGTCAACGCTGTCAACCGCATGATCGAAGAAGGGCTCAAGGGAGTCCAGTTCGTGGCGATCAACACCGATTCCCAGGCGCTGATTTTCTCCGATGCGGATACCAAGCTCGACATCGGTCGCGAGGCCACCCGCGGCCTCGGCGCCGGCGCCAACCCTGAGGTAGGCAAGACCTCCGCGGAGGATCACAAGACCGAAATTGAAGACGCCCTCCAGGGCTCCGACATGGTCTTTGTTACGGCTGGCGAGGGCGGCGGTACCGGTACCGGCGCCGCTCCGGTGGTCGCCTCCATCGCGAAGAAGATGGGCGCTTTGACCGTCGGTGTCGTTACCCGCCCGTTCAAGTTCGAGGGCGCGCGCCGCACCCGTCAGGCCATGGCCGGCATTGAGGAGTTGCGCGAGGTCTGCGATACCCTCATCGTTATCCCGAATGATCGCCTCATGCAGCTGGGCGGCGAGGAGCTGTCCATCGTCGAAGCCTTCCGCGCCGCCGACGAAGTTCTGCACAACGGTGTGCAGGGTATTACCAACCTGATCACCATCCCGGGCATGATCAACGTCGACTTTGCGGACGTTCGCTCCGTCATGTCCGACGCTGGTTCCGCCCTCATGGGCATCGGCTTTGCCCGCGGCGATAACCGCGCGCTCAACGCCGCCGAGCAGGCTATTAACTCTCCGCTGCTGGAGTCGACCATGGAGGGCGCCAAGGGCGTTCTGCTGTCTATCGCCGGTGGCTCTGACTTGGGCCTCCACGAGGTCAATGCCGCTGCCTCCATGGTGGAGGAGCGCGCCGACGAGGACGCCAACATCATCTTCGGCACCATCATCGATGACAACCTTGGTGACGAAGTCCGCGTCACCATCATCGCCACCGGCTTCGATGCTCAGGCCAACATGACCTCCCAGCCGGCACAGCCTGGCCAGACGCAGCAACACGGTGCGGAGGCTACCCCGGCTGCACGTCCGGGTTCCCTCTTCGAGCACCGCGCTGAGGCACAGCCTGAGAGCCCCGCCGCGCCCCGCACCGAGGCCCCGCGCGAGGAGTACACCCGCGCAGAACCGCAGCGCGCTGACTCCCAGCGCATTGAGCGTGAAGAGTACGCCCCGCGTCACTCCTACGAGCGCGAGCAGCCGGCAGAGCCGGCCCCGTCGAGCGGACTATTTACCACCTCGGATCGCTTCCGCGGTGAGGACTACCGCCGCGGCGGCGATGATGAGTACCGTCTCTCGCGCCCCACGGAGCGTCGAGGTCGTGACTTCGACGATGACGGCGATGACGATCTCGACGTGCCATCCTTCATGCGCTAGTTCCAGCCAGCTACTCTGGAGTGCATGCCAGTAAACGAGGAAGCACACGCAGCACGACGCCCCGTCCGCATGGTTTTTACAAGCCGTGCCGGCGGGGCGTCGTCGTCGCCTTATGACTCTTTTAATCTCGGCGATCACGTTGGCGATGACCCCGCCGCAGTGGCCGCCAATCGCGAGCGGCTCCGCCGTGCCACGGGCTTAGAGGACATCGTGTGGATGGAACAGCTCCACACCAACACCGTGACGGTGGTGGGGGCCGAGCGCCGCGGCGTCGAGGAGCCCGTGCCGGCCACCGATGCCGTGGTAACCAACGAAAAGCGCTTGGGCCTAGGCGTTCTCGTGGCGGACTGCACGCCGGTGCTGCTTGTCGACGTCTCCGCGGGCGTCATCGGCGCCGCCCACGCCGGGCGCCTTGGCGCGCGCAACGGAATCGTCCGCAATACCGTCGATACCATGGTTGAGTTAGGGGCCCGCCCCGCCTCGATTCAGGTGCTCATGGGGCCGGCCGCTTCTGGGCGGAACTATGAGGTGCCGGAGGCGATGGCGGATGACGTCGAGAAGCATCTGCCCGGCTCCAAGACCCGCACGTCGTCGGGTACCTGGGGCGTCGACGTGCGCGCTGGGCTGATTCGTCAATTGATGGAGATGGGGGTTACGGCTATCGAATCGGACCCGCGCTGCACGATTGAGGACACAGATTTCTTTTCTTATCGCCGCGAGGGCGTCACCGGACGCCAAGCCGGCGTGATTTGGTTGGAGGATTAATGACGAACAACGATACTGCGCGCCGTGAAGAGCTGAGGGCTGGCCTGGAGAGCACCCGCGCTGCTATTCACCGTTTCGCTGAGGCCGCTGGCCGCCCCGCCCCGCAGCTGCTGCCGGTGACGAAGTTTCACCCGGCCGAGGACATCGCGCTGCTAGCTGAGCTGGGAATCACGGATGTGGCGGAAAATCGCGAGCAGGAAGCGCGCGCCAAGGCGGAGGCTTTGCCCGAGATGCGGTTCCACATGATCGGCCAGGTACAGACCAAGAAAGCGAACCACGTGGCCCGGTGGGCGCATAGTGTTCACTCGCTCGACTCAGAAAAGCTCGCCAGAGCACTCGACCGCGGCGTGGCTCTTGCCCAGGAACGCGGCCAGCGTGAGGACACGCTTCCGGTCTATATTCAGGTATCCGCCGACGGTGATACCGCGCGTGGCGGCTGCCCGCTAGAGGACGTACCTGCTCTGGTGGATCTGGTTGAAGATCTGGAGAACCTTCAGCTGTGTGGGTTCATGGTGGTACCACCGCTGGAGGGCGAACCGGCGGAGGTTTTCACCCAGGTGAGAGCATTGACGGATGAGATGGGGGCAAAGCTTGGGCGAGACCTGAAAATGTCCGCCGGCATGAGCGCCGACATGGAGGCAGCGATTGCATCTGGAACGGATATCGTGCGTGTCGGAACCGGAATCATGGGAGCCCGCCCGCTAGGTTAATTGTCATTGTAAAACTGCATTACAAGACAGCAAATGAACAGAACACACTAGGTCAGAGGGAGACCCAGAATGTCACTGATTGATAGGACTAAAGAGTTCTTCGGGCTGGGCCCGATGGACATGGACGCCGACGATGCCTACTACGCCGACGAGCGCAGCTACAACGCTCCGGCCTACGCGCCTTCCTACGAGAAGCAGGAAGAGGAGTTTGTCCCGACCATCGTGGCTCTCTCCCTCGTCTCCTTTGATGATGCAGCAAAGGTTGGTGGCCCCTTCCGTGACGGTGACGCAGTGGTCTTCGAACTCACCGACGCCGACCGCGGCTCCGCCAAGCGCTTCGTGGACTTTGCCGCAGGCCTCTGCTTCGCGTTGGAAGGCCGCATGAAGAACCTGACCAAGGGCATGGACACCAGCCGCAAGGTTTTTGCCATCGTGCCGAAGGGTGCTGATATCTCCACCGTGGAGCTGGAGCGAGCAGCACACCTGCGCTAGAGACGTCAGGCTTTAACCGCTTCATCGTTATTCTCCTCCGTGTTGGCTTAAGGGAGGCGGAAGGCGATGGGGCGGTTTCGTCGTTTTCATTGTGGGTCCCCATCGGAGAGTCATTCTCGGCGGCGGTATGGCTGCCGCGGTGCTGTCTCTGTACGCCGAGGGCGAACCTTAGGGCAGGGGAGTACCGCTGGCGGGGGTGATTCCGATAGGCTCAGGCATTGTGAGTGCTTTAGGTTCAATTCTCCTCGTCGCCGTGAGTCTTTACTCGTGGGTTTTGTTGGCGCGCATCGTCATTGAAATGATCCAGTCTTTTTCGCGCCAATTCAACCCGCCCCGCTGGTTCATGATGGTTGCTGAGGTGCTTTTCGTGGTCACCGATCCGCCGGTCAAAGCGCTGCGAAAGGTGATTCCGCCGCTGCAATTGGGCGGCATCGCGCTCGATGTTTCCATCATTGTTTTGTTCCTGCTTTTGTCCGTTCTTTCGCAACTTATTGCGTGGCTATTTTTCGGTACCAACGGACTTGCGGTGTAACTAACGGGTGTATTAAACCCTCCTGTTAACGTTGAGACTCGTGCCCGCGTTAGATAATGTGTTGATTCGGATACAATGAGTTACCACAATCCGTATTATTAACCGCATATGTACCCGGCCTCTGGACCCTCTAGAGGTTTGACCGATTCGTAAGGGGAAGAGAAGTCAATGCCACTGTCACCAGCTGATGTACACAACGTCGCTTTCAGCAAGCCGCCAATTGGCAAGCGTGGCTACAACGAGGACGAGGTCGATCAGTTCCTCGATCTCGTTGAGGATGCTCTTGCTCAGCTGCAGGATGAGAACGATGATCTCCACGCCCAGGTTGAGGAGCTGAAATCTCAGGCTCCAGCCGGCGCTGCCGGCGGCGCCGCTGCCGCTAAGGTCGACGAGGCCGCTGTGCGCAAGGAAGTCGAATCCAAGCTGCGCGCTGAGTATGAGGCGAAGCTGGCTGACTCCAAGAACGAGATTGCCAAGGCCAAGGAAGAAACCAAGCGCGCCCAGGAACAGGCAAAGGCCGCTCAGGCGCAGTCTTCCCAGGCGCCGGCCGCTCAGGCGCAGGACAATTCCGCAGAGCTCAAGGCTGCTCGCGAGGAAGCTGCTGCTGCCAAGCGTGAGCTCGAGGCCTCCAAGAAGGAACTGGAGAGCACCAAGAAGGAGCTGGAGTCCGCAAAGAAGAACTCCGCAACCTCCACCACCGCATCTTCCGCTGCCGCCGTAGCAGGTGCAGGTGCTGCACAGTCCACTGCACAGGGCCTCGCTACCCCGGACACTCATATGCAGGCAGCCCGCGTTCTGGGCCTGGCGCAGGAGATGGCAGACCGCCTTACCAACGAGGCCAAGGCCGATTCCGAGTCCATGCTGGCGGAGGCCCGCACGGCCGCAGAGAAGCAGCTTGCCGACGCTGACTCTCACTCCAAGGCCCAGCTTGCTGACGCCCAGAAGCGCTACGACGCGCAGCTGCAGGAAGCCGATACCCGCTCCAAGAAGCTGGTGGCTGACGCCGAAAACAAGGCAAAGCAGACTGAGGCCGACGCTACGTCCCGCGCCGAGGCACAGATTCGCCAGGCTGAGGAGAAGGCAGCTGCCCTGCAGGCAGATGCCGAGAAGAAGCACACCGAGGTCATGAACACGGTCAAGCAGCAGCAGACCGCTCTGGAGGCCCGCATCTCCGAGCTGCGCACCTTCGAGCGCGAGTACCGTACCCGCCTCAAGACGCTGCTGCAGTCCCAGCTTGAGGAGTTGGAGTCCCGCGGCACCGCTGCCCCCAACGGTGAGGCCGGAAAGTCCAACAATTAATCTCTGAATGAGCGGCGTCCCTGCGGGGGCGCCGTTATTCTTTTCTGTAGGTATACGTCCGTAGGTATACATTCTTTGTAAGCACAGAGCCCTTAGTCATTGGTGAGGAAAGGAGAACGCACATGCTCATCGGCGCATTGCTTCTGGCCTTTGTTGCTTTCTTGGCGTTCGTGAACTACATCCTCACCGCTGCCGAGTGGTCCTTGTACGTGCTCTTCGCTTCGGCTGGGGTGGGTATCGTCCTGTTCATCGCAGACACCGTGATCAAGCTGCGCCGCAAGCACGACGAGTAGCTCGGTCTCGCCGAAACGCCTGTAGCGCGCGTATCTTAAGCACGACGCGTAGCCCTCGGCCCAGTGGTAATTCTGGGTGGAGGGCTACTTTTGTGAAGCCGCTTGTCGTCTCGCTCCGCGGGGTTTGTGAATAACCCGGGTGGCGCTTGCAACGGCGTGGGCGGCGGGGGAGGGCCGTACGTTCTCTTCGCTTTTCCCCCGACCCGGGCCATCCGGCCGCGGCCCGGCGGCGCATTCGGATCGTCCTGGTTAACCCCATTGTGATACGGGCAGAGCATCACCAAGTTTTCCTGATTGGTGTACCCGCCGTTCTTCCACGCGATGAGGTGATGAACCTGGCATTCATCGGCCGGCTTCAGGCAGTCATCCCAAGCACAGACTGGGAACTCGGCCATGGCCATGATGCGTTGCTTGATGCTGGCGGAGCGCTCCTCGTAGTAGAGGTTGACCGGCCCGTGGTAGGGGTGGAAAAGAGTCGCGAGCGCGCCGTCTTTATCGATTTCACCGGCGATGACCTTGTTGAGGTACTCCGCGCCGGTCATCGTGGCGCCATTGGTCATCTGGAGGTTGATTTCTTCGCCGTCACCGTCGAGAATTTTCGTCATTGCATCCAGCGGCACAAGGATATTGGTCTGCAAGCCGCGGCGCGGAGCAGCGCCTGTGAAGAAGGCCTCGCGGATGGACTCGAGGGGGCGTGCCGGGTCGACGGCGTCGTTAAGCTCTGCAATCAGTTGCGAGGGGCCCGTGATCGCCATCGTCCACGGTGCATTGCGGCGGCGGTAGACAGTCACGCCCTCCTTCGGCGTGGGCGGTGCTGAGTGTTCCTTGAGCTTCTTCTTCGCCAGCGCCTCCATGGCGAGGGTGTCAGCGCTCGTTCGGCAGAGTTCTAGACGCAGCTTCCAGCCCAACGCTTGTGTTTTGGCTTTGCGGGCGTAGCGGTCGATGACCTCCAAGGTAGGCAAAGAATGCTTGCGTTGGCGCGCTGCCTTCACTGCGTCGCGTTGCATCCGCGTCATGGCGGTCTTGCCAAAGAAGCTCGTATACAGCCGTGCCAACTCCGCGGCGGTTTTGTCTGGGGAACCGGCGGCGATGAGGTCTGCTTCAGACATGCCTTCGCACTCGGCGACGACATCGATGCCGACCCCGAGTGCGTTAAGGAAAGTCTGCAGTGCGCTCATGACATTGGAGCTTAAAACACCTTATGACCTGCGTGCATTAGAAAAAATGTTCCTGTGGAAAACCTTATCCCGGGTGCCTCTTTTATGTACTGGCGTTTCTATTTTGGGGCTTTCGGGAACCTGCGCCTGTGAAAACTTGACCGCCTCGCTATACTTTTAGACGTATGCAGTGAGCCGGCTATCACCGGGGAGCATTCCGGAAGAACGTGCTTCGCGCTTAGCAGAGCATTATTAGAACCGGGCGGGTAGGGACCGTCATCTCCTTCACATCAACGAAGCGGGGCGCCTCGGCGCCCAAGCGGGGTGGTACCGCGAGCCGTAAGGCGCGTCCCCGCCACAGCGAACGAGTGAAGGAATTTTTAGATGAGTAGCAACCCCGCGAACGTCGGCAATGTTTATCCCAAAGTTGATATGACTGCTGGGTCTTCCCGTTTCCCCGATATGGAGCAGGAAGTCCAGAAGTACTGGAAGGCCGACGACACCTTTAAAGCCAGCCTCGAGCAAACCGAGGGCTGCCCCGAGTACGTCTTTTATGATGGCCCTCCCTTTGCCAACGGTCTGCCGCACTACGGCCACCTGCTGACCGGTTACGTCAAGGACATCGTCCCGCGCTACCGCACTATGGCCGGCAACCACGTTCCGCGCGTCTTCGGCTGGGACACCCACGGCCTGCCAGCGGAGCTGGAGGCAGAAAAGCAGCTCGGCATCACCGACAAGGCCCAGATCGAGGAGATGGGCCTGGAGAAGTTCAACGAGTACTGCGCCAAGTCCGTCCTCGAGTACACCGATGAGTGGGAAGAGTACGTCAACCGCCAGGCTCGCTGGGTGGACTTTGAAAACGGTTACAAGACCATGGACTTGAACTACATGGAGTCCGTGATGTGGGCGTTTAAGGAGCTCTATGACAAGGGCCTGATCTACCAGGGCTTCAGGGTTCTGCCGTACTCCTGGGCTGAGCACACCTCGCTGTCGAACCAGGAGACGCGCCTGGATGATTCTTACAAGATGCGCCAGGATCCGACCCTGACGGTGACCTTCCCGGTAGCGGGCGCTGTGGAGGGAAGCGCGGCGGAGAAGACGTTGGCGGATAACGCCGAGCTTGCCGACGCCTCCTTCCTCGCCTGGACCACCACCCCGTGGACCCTGCCGTCCAACCTGGCTTTGGCGGTCCACCCGGAGGTCGACTACGTCCTGTTCAAGGCCACCGAGGGCGACTTTGCTGGCCGCACCTTCATCATGGCCGAGGCGCTCACCGGCACCCTGGCCAAGGAGCTGGGTGAGGCGGAAGTTCTCAAGACGTTCAAGGGCGCTGAGCTCGAGGGCTTTAGGTACCAGCCCATCTTCGATTTCTTCCCAGATGTCGAGAACGCCTACCAGCTGCTGCTCGCAGATTACGTCACCACTGAGGACGGTACTGGTGTGGTCCACCAGGCTCCGGCCTTCGGTGAGGACGATATGCTCACCTGCCAGAAGTACGGCGTGGGGTTGGTCATCCCGGTGGACGAGGACGGCAAGTTCACCTCGCAGGTGCCGCCCTACGAGGGCCAGCTGGTCTTCGACGCTAACAAGGGCATCATCAAGGACCTGAAGGAAGCCGGCCGCGTGGTGCGCCACGTGACCATCGAGCACTCCTACCCGCACTCCTGGCGCTCCGGCGAGCCGCTCATCTACATGGCGTTGCCGGCATGGTTCGTCAAGGTGACCGAGTTCCGTGACCGCATGGTGGAGCTCAACCACAACGAGATCGAGTGGCTGCCGGAGCACATCCGCGACGGCCAGTTCGGCAAGTGGCTGGAGGGCGCTCGCGACTGGAATATTTCCCGCACCCGCTACTGGGGCGCTCCGATCCCGGCGTGGATCTCCGATGATCCGGAGTACCCGCGCGTGGATGTCTACGGCTCCTTGGATGAGCTGGAGCGTGACTTCGGCGTGCGCCCGACCAGCCTGCACCGCCCGCACATCGATGAGCTGACCCGCCCGAACCCGGATGATCCGACGGGCAAGTCCACGATGCGCCGCGTGCCGGATGTGTTGGATTGCTGGTTTGAGTCCGGCTCGATGCCGTTTGCCCAGAAGCACTACCCGTTTGAGAACAAGGAGTGGTTTGAGACCCACTCGCCGTCGGACTTCATCGTGGAGTACTCCGGTCAGACCCGCGGCTGGTTCTACGTCATGCATGCGCTGTCGACTGCGCTCTTTGACCGCCCGGCCTACAAGAAGGTTGTGGCCCACGGCATCGTTCTGGGCAATGACGGCCTGAAGATGTCCAAGTCCAAGGGCAATTACCCGAACGTTAACGAGGTCTTTGACCGCGATGGTTCGGATGCCATGCGCTGGTTCCTCATGTCCTCGCCGATCTTGCGCGGTGGCAACCTCATCGTCACCGAACAGGGCATCCGTGAGGGCGTGCGCCAGGCTATCCTGCCGATCTGGAATGCCTACACCTTCCTGCAGCTTTACGCTTCCCAGGACGCGAAGTTCGATGTCAGCTCCACTAACGTGCTGGACCGCTACATCTTGGCCAAGACGCATGACTTGGTAAAGAACACGAATGATGCGTTGGCGAATACCGATATTGCTACGGCAACCGAGGAGGTTCGCCTCTTCGCGGATGCCTTGACTAACTGGTACGTGCGCCGCTCCCGCGACCGTTTCTGGGAGGGCGAGGAGACCCACGCAGAGGCTTTCAACACCCTCTACACGGTGCTGGAGACCGTCTCCCGCGTGGTGGCTCCGCTGCTACCGCACGTGGCTGAGGTCATCTACCGCGGCCTGACCGGTGAGCGTTCCGTGCACTTGGCTTCCTACCCGAAGGCTGAGGACTACCCGGCTGACGCGAACCTGGTGGCCGCTATGGATGCCACCCGCGCGGTGGCTTCGGCGGCGTCGTCTGTGCGCAAGTCCAATAAGCTGCGTAACCGCCTGCCGCTGCCGAAGCTGACGGTGGCGATGCCGGATTCGGCTCGCTTGGCCGACTTCAAGGACATCATCCGCGATGAGGTCAACGTCAAGGACGTTGAGCTAACCGATGACGTCGATGAGGTTGGCACCTTCGAGGTCGTCTGCAACGCCAAAGTGGCAGGTCCGCGTTTGGGCAAGGACGTACAGCGCGCCATCAAGAACCTGAAGGCGGGCAACTACGAGCGCGACGGCGAAGAGGTTATCGTCGACGGCGATATCCGCCTGACCCCGGATGAGTACACGGAACGTCTCAAGGCTGCGAACCCGGAGTCCACGGCGCGCGTGGACGGCGTGGATGGCCTGGTGGTATTGGATACCAACGTCACCGAAGAGCTGGAGGCTGAGGGCTGGGCGGCGGATGTCATCCGTGGCCTGCAGGATGCCCGTAAGGCCGAGGACTTCGTGGTCACCGACCGCATCACCGTGGTTCTCTCCGTCCCGGCGGAGAAGGAAGAGTGGGCTAATCGCCACCGCGAGCACATCGCGGCGGAGGTGCTTGCTGTCGACTTCACTGTGACGACCCAGGCTCTCGAGCCAAGCGATGGGCAGAACATCCATGATGTCCTCAAGGGCGTGACGGCCACCGTGGCTAAGGCCTAAATCCGTAGCGAAAAGCTCCGCTTCTCACACGAGGGAAGCGGAGCTTTGAGCATCTGCGCACTGGTGGCACAGGGCGGCCCGGAGAGTGCCGCGATGACGGGGCGTGTGCGCTAGCGACGGGTGCCGGGCAGGTGTGCGCGCCAGGCAAGGATGACGTTGATGAGGCAGACCAGAGCCAAGAAGCTGCCGATGCTGAACAACGCGGTGAAACCGATGTAGGGCGCGAGTGCGCTGAAGGCCATCGGGATGAAAAAGCCGGTGTAGGAAATGGAGTAGTACACGGCGGTCAGGCCGGCGAGCTCACGCTCGCCCGCGATGCGTTGGACCTCAGACAAGCCGGCGACGAGTGCCAGGCCGTATCCTGCGCCCATGGTCGCGGCGGCGGCGATGCCGAGCGGGAGGGAGAGCGAGTGAGCGGCGAAGGCCCCGAGGATGGCGCCGACGGTGATGACGAACATGGCCAGCGCCGAGGCGCGTGCAGACTGATGGGTATCCACCAGACGGCCCAACATCTGGACAGCGACACCGCACCCCAGAGTGATAACGGTCATCAGGCCGGAGAAAGCAATGGGGGCATCACCCGCCGAGTCGGACAAGAGCTGTGGCAGCAGCGCATAGGCTGCTCCCGCGCAACCGAATACCCATGGGGCGACGGGAACGACGACGCGGAGGAAGCGTTTGTGAGCAACGGCTGGGATATGCAGCATCTCCAGCATGTCGCGCACCCGAAGCTCCAAGACTGTGGTCTTGACGTCGCCCTGGCTGGGCTGGCGGGTCTCCGGGGTATGCAGGATCCACACAGCGGTCAGCAGCGTAAGCAGCATGTGGAGGATATAAGCCGTGTGGGTCGGCCATGGGCCCCACTGAGCCAGTATCGAAGCGATACCTGCGCCCACGAGGAAGCCTGCGGTCAAGCACAAGGACGCTTTGCGCGCGCCTGCCGCCGGGTCCCCGCCAGCACGCGTGATGAGCTCTGTAATCCACGTTGAGCCCACGGCCATGACCAAGCCCAAGGCCATGCCGCATAAGACACGCCCCAGCGCAATGATGAGTGGCTCGTTGGGGGCGATGGACAGCAAGAAAGAGCCCGCCAGAGACAGCGGCGCTGCGGGGAGCAGCAGGGGGCGGCGGCCAAGCAGGTCGGATAGTGGGCCGCCGATCAGCAGGGCGGGGATAATACCTACGACGTAGGCGGCGAGAAGCCCATTGACCGTCACCTGGGAAAAGTTGGAGGTCTCGCGGTACATCACCAGCAGCGGGGTGAACTCGTTTCCGCCCCACGCCACGGCAATCATTGAGCCAGCGACGGGGTACCACGCACGCTTTGGAAGCGGCGCTTCGAGGGAGCGGACAGGTGAGTGCGAAGAGGCGGGGCTTTCGGCAGAGTCGGGGTCTATAAAGGCGTCGTGCTCAGTGGAAGGCGCCTCGACAGCAGGGTTCGAATGCGCGGAGACAGTCACAGTTGCTTCCTTGAGGAGTTGAGGTGGGAGTGGAGCTCGGTGAGATAGGAGTCGATGTCGCCGGTGCGGAGGGCGTCGGCAAGCACGGCGTGCTGGGCCACGAAGGCGCGTGCCTTCTCAACGCTGCGGCCGATGGCGGTGGCGGTAAAACGCTGTTGGCGCTCGCGCAGCGTATGGCCGAGGTGCGCCAGCAGGCGGTTGCCGCCGTTGTCCATGATGGTCTGGTGAAACTTAGCGTCTAGTTGGGTATAGGTGCGCAGATCAGAGTTGTCGAGGGCGGCATTCTGTTCCTCGATGGTGGCATCGAGGACATCGGCAATGAGTTCACGTTCCTCGGCGGGGAGCCCGCAAATGTGTCGGGCAGAGTGCTCGTCCACGAGGAGGCGGGCTTCGTAGACCTCTCGGATCTCGCGGGGGCTGATGGGCACGACCAACGCGCCGCGCTTGGGATAGAGCTTCAAAAAGCCTTCTACCTCCAAGCGGAGGAAAGCCTCGCGCACCGGGGTTCGGCTCATCCCTAGCTCGGCGGCAAGGGCGGCTTCGGAGAGCATATCCGAGTCATCGACCTCGTCGTCGATGATGCGGCGCTTGAGGTGCTCATAGGCCCGCTCTGCGGCAGGTACCTTGTCTTTTTGCATGTATACATGATGCATGCATGCGGGCCTTAGTGTCTAGTACCACACGTCAATCGTGGGGCATAGATCACTCACGCCGCGCGTGAGAGCTAGTTCTCTTTGTCTGTCTAGGGCTTCCTTGTGGATGCGAATATATGTTTTAGACTTGTAGCTATGCAGCGCTGGGTTCTTCACATCGACATGGATGCGTTCTATGCCTCGGTGGAACAGCTGACTCGGCCCACCCTGCGCGGTCGTCCGGTGCTGGTGGGAGGGACGTCCGGCCGCGGGGTCGTCGCGGGTGCTTCCTATGAGGCGCGCGCTTATGGCGCGCATTCCGCCATGCCCATGTTCCGTGCACAGCAGCTCGTGGGTTTTCGTGCCGTGGTGGTGCAACCTCGCCGAGCAGTCTATTCGGCGGCTTCGCGCCGGGTATTTGAGATCATTGCGGAGCACGCTGGGGTCATCGAGCAGCTTTCCATCGACGAGGCCTTCATGGAACCTGAGGCACTAGTCGGTGCCTCACCCGCCGAGGTTCGCGAGTGGGCAGAGAACCTGCGCCGCGTGATTCGAACGGAGACGGGCCTTCCCAGCTCTATTGGAGCGGGTGCTGGAAAGCAGAGCGCGAAGATCGCCTCGGGGGAGGCCAAACCGGACGGCACCTTCGTGGTCCCGCAGGAGCGCTTCGATGAGCTCATTCACCCGCTGCCGGTGGGCAAGCTGTGGGGTGCGGGCCCGGTCACCCAGCAAAAGCTCGCCGCCATCGGGGTGGAGACCATCGGCCAGTTGGCCGCAATGAGCCGCAAGGAAGTCGAGATTTCACTCGGCGGCGTGGTGGGGGTGCAGCTGTGGGAGCTTGCCCAAGGGATTGATGAGCGTCCAGTTGCCCCGCGTGCGATTGCCAAACAGATCTCCACGGAATTCACCTACCCAACGGATCTGCGCACGGCGGCAGAGGTAGATGCGGCGCTGATTCGCGCAGCACACGGTGCCCATGCCCGCCTTCTCAAGGATGGGCGCGGCGCGCGCACGGTGACGGTGAAGCTGCGGATGGCGGATTTTCACATCGAGTCACGCTCAGCCACCTTGCCCTACGCCACCGATGACCTGAAGGTGCTCGAAGCCAAAGCACTGAGCTTGGCCCGCTACCCGGAGGAGCTCGGACCGATCAGGCTGGTGGGCGTGAGCTACTCAGGGCTGGAAGAGGCCCGCCAAGACGTGCTCTTTCCGGAACTGGACCGTGAGATTGTGCGCCGGGCGCCGGACACGGACTACGAAACCGGGGTCAGTGATTATCTGCCGGGGACGCCATCTGTCCCCGAGAGTGTTTCCCCGGCGGGTGGAGCTGCGGATTCCGAAGAATCGCTGAGACACCGGTGGCGCGCGACCCAAGACGTCTACCACCCCGACTTCGGCCACGGCTGGATCCAGGGCGCGGGCCACGGGGTGGTCAGCGTGCGTTTTGAAACCCGCGCTACGGGCCCGGGGTTCGTGCGCTCCTTCGCGGCTGAGGATGAAGACCTCCGCCCCGCCGACCCGCTGGACTCACTGGCGTGGGAGGACATCCCGCCGGATGAAGACGCCGACCCCGAGGACGCGGTAGAGGCCCCACCACGAGAGGACAGCTAGCCCGCGGTATAGGTCGTGGCAGGCGGGGTCGAGCTAAACATCTCGCCCACCGGGGTACCCGTGGCGAGGGCAGCGGCGAGCATGATGCGGGCTTGGCCTGCGCGGAATCCGCCGGAAGCCACCGCGCCCATTTCGCCCAAGGTGGCTCCACCGCCTGCACCGCCATAGGCCAGCTTTGTCACTCCATAGGGCGTGCGGGTGCTAATCACCACGGGCACACCCGCCTGTAGCGCGCGGGTTACGCCGGCACCCATCTCCGCGCCCATGTTGCCGGAGCCCATTGCCTCGATGACGAGGCCGGAGGTGTGGGGGAGGGAGGCGTCGACAAGCGTGGCGCCGGCCCCCGGGTAGGCCGCGATGATCTCCACTGGGTGCTCAGCCAAGGGCGCCAGGGGGAGGGGCTCTAAGGAGGTTTCTCCCACCGGCAGCTCCTCAAAGCCGTTGAGCTGCGACGTGTGCCACTTGCGCGCGCCACGCCCAGGGATGGTGCGGCCGCCAAACTGCACCCACACACCCGGCTTCCCAGAACACAGAAGTTCATAAGCATCGCGCAGGTTGCGCGGTCCGTCACCATCCGGGTGGTCAAAGGCGCGCTGCGCGCCCGTGAGCACGATGGGGCCCGCACCGAGGTCGAAAAGAGACAACGCTAGGGCGGTCTCTTCCAAGGAATCGGTGCCATGCGTGATGAGTACGCCGTCGATGTCCGGGCGGGCCAGCTGGTCACGTACGCACAGCAGCAGCTCATCGAGGTCTGCCAAAGTAATCGAGCTGGAGTCCAGGGCGCGGAACTCCACCACCTCGATATCGTGAGGGCTGCCCGCAGTGCCTAGGGATGCGGCCAGCTGCTGGCCGCTGACGGTGGGGACGAGGGAGCCGTCACGGACCGTCGTGCAGGCGATGGTGCCACCGGTGGCGATGAGTGCAAAAGTCATGCCAGCAGGCTACTACAGGCGCACACCTGCGCGGGAAACCCAGGGTGAAGCTCGCGGGCGCTAGAGTAAAAGGGATGAACCACGATCCCCAACGTGAGGAGTATTTGTGAAATCCTTCAAGCTGAGCGCCGCCGTCCTGGCTTTGGGCGCCGCGACTGCCCTGTCCGCCTGCTCGTCTTCCGACGATGGCGCGGCCGAGAACAGCACCGCCGCTAAGCCCTCGGGCGAAACCTCCGCCTCGCAGGTTGTCTCCACCGAGATGCCCTCCGTGGAGGAACTCAACGAGATCTTGGCTAAGGCTGCCGACCCGAACCTGCCGCAGGAAGAGAAGGTGCAGCTGGTGCAGGGCAGCGAAACGGCGCCGGAGCTTTTCGACGTCATGTCGCAGTCCCAGGCCGAATCCGGTGCCACCTTCGAGGTTGTGGCCCCGGTCATCCCGGGCCTCGTGCCGGATTCCGCGCTCGCTACCGTCCACATCAACACCCCTGATGGCCAGCAGCAGACCGCTGACCAGGTGGAGTTCATCAACGAGGGCGGCACGTGGAAGCTGTCTAAGACCTGGGCTTGTGTCTTGGTCACCAACATCGTCCCGCCGGAAGAGGTCCCGGAGATGTGTGCGGACTCCGTGCCGGAAGGCGCTGGCGCCGAGGAAGGCGCTGAGGCGCCTGCCGACGCCCCCGCAGAAGGTGCTGAGGCTCCCGCCCAGTAAAACCAGGTTTTCATAACTTAAGCGCCCGCCACTCGCTACTTAAGCGCCCGCCACTCGCTGGATCTCATGCCAGCCAGGTGGTGGGCGCTGCCTTGTGCGGAGGCTGTCTCGCGGTGATCTCGCGCGGGAAGGTGAGGCGCGAAGCAGGCTACTCGGTGGTGAACTCCATCTCGGTGGCGCTGGTTTGCACCACGCGAAGATCAGAGCCTTCCGCACCATAAGAAATCGCGGTGGTCACGGAGACATCGCCGGCGGTGGGGAGCGGCTTGGTCAGATCAACGGTAACGGAGCCCTCCGAGGTCGACGTGTGGTCCGTAACCTTCAGCTCCTTGCCACGTAGCTCTTCGGGGGCGTCGGCGCCGTCGAAGGACAGTGCGCCCAGGGAAGGCCGCTGCTCAATCTTCACGCTGAGCTCAGCGATATCCCCGTCCAGCTTGTCCAAGGTATAGGTCGTGGTTTGCAACAGCGTGGATTCTCCAGTGACGCGCGATTCCACCACCCACGTAGCACCCGGGCCGATTTCCTCATCAGGGAAGACGATGGGCAGTGAGGTCAGGCTGGTGATGGCGCGCTCGACGGTGCTGCGGGCCTGATCGGTCGCCGCCTGCGGGGCGGCCAGGCGCAGCGAGTTCATCTGGCCCGTATCCGTGCCGCGCCATCCAAACTGGAAACCCTCGGCGGATGTGACGTCCGTGCCGTCAGCCTCAGGCTTGCCCACAGTGACGAAGGCGTTGCGGCTAGCCGGCAACTGGCCTTCGACATTCTCGGTGGCAGCTTCCACCGAGGCTTGCAGCGGAAGAGTGACCTTGTCCTTGGTCGCCGGCGAAGGAGCGGTGCTGCCGTCCTTGCGCAATTGCTGGTCGAAGCCCGTGGCGACCTCATAGGTCAGCTCTTGCGATGCGTCGAGATCCTTGTACGCCAAGACTGTGCCGGCGCCCTCACCGGGTTCCAGAAGAGTGACGCGCGGGGCGTCGAGGGCTAAGCCCACTGGCTCCTCGACTGGCTTGGCCGGCTGGGAATAGGAACAGCCGCTCAGCGCGCCGGCGACTCCCAGGACGGTGGCGGACAGGACTGCTAGGGCTCTCACACGAAACACGCATTCCAAATTACCGGATGAGCCTGTTTAGAATGGAACGGGTGAAAGCAAGGAGTTATATCGGAGTGATGGTTGCGGTGGTGCTCGGTGTGGCCGCCGTCGACCAAGCCGTGAAGGCGCTGATGCTGTCCATCCTCACTGAAGGTGAAGCGTTGCCGGTAATCGGTGACTGGTTCCGTTTCTACCTTCTGTTTAACCCCGGCGCCGCCTTCTCTATGGGCGGGGAGGGCTCGACGTGGCTGTTTACCACGATCCAATTGGTCTTCATCATTGGTGTGGCCATCGCCGCCCCGCGCATTCACGATAAGTGGCAGGCGATAGGTCTGGCGATGATCGCCGGAGGCGCCCTGGGTAACTTCATCGACCGCCTCGTGCGTGAACCAGGGTTTTGGTTTGGGCACGTGGTGGATTACATCTCCGTGGGCAGCTTCGCGGTTTTCAACATTGCGGATGCAGCCATTACCTGTGGCGTCGTGGTCTTCATTGGCGCGATGTTCTGGGCTGAGATGGAAGAAAAGCCACAAGAGCAGGAAGCGGGGGAAGCTTGATGCGCGAAAGTCGTAGGTTGCCGGTGCCCGAGGGCCTCGATGGCATGCGCGCGGATGCCGCCCTGGCCAAGCTCTTGGGTATTTCGCGGGCCCGGGTGGCCCAGTTGTGCGCGGCGGGAGACGTGGAAATCGATGGTGCCGCCGTGGGCAAGTCCGAGCGCTTAAGTGCTGGCGGCTGGATCGATGTCATGATGCCAGCGCCGGAGGAACCGCTCATCCCCAAAGAAGAGCTGGTGGAGGGCATGGATGTTCTCTACGCGGACGAGGACATCATCTGCGTGTGCAAGCCCGTGGGTGTGGCTGCGCACCCCACGTTGGGTTGGGATGGGCCCACCGTCATCGGCGGGCTGCGGGCAGCAGGCTATGCGCTTGCCGACGCCGGCCCTACCGAACGCAAGGGTATTGTCCACCGTCTCGACGTGGGGACCTCAGGCGTCATGGTGGTGGCCGCCAGCGAGCGCGCCTACTCCCAACTCAAGAACGCCTTCCGCGAGCGCACCGTGCAGAAGACCTATCACGCCGTGGTGCAGGGCCTGCCGGATCCCATCGTGGGGACCATTGATGCACCCATTGGCCGTCATCCTTCGGCGGGCTGGAAATTTGGGGTCGTCGATGACGGCAAACCGGCCGTGACACATTACAAGCTGTTGGAGGCCTTCCGCGAGGCTAGCCTCCTCGAGGTTCATTTGGAGACCGGCCGAACCCACCAGATCCGTGTCCACATGTCCGCCACCGGGCATCCCTGTGTCGGCGATCCGATGTATGGCTGTGACCCGAACCTGGCCAAGCGTGTGGGGCTTAACCGCCAGTGGCTGCACGCGGTCGAACTCGGCTTTACCCACCCGGGAACCGGCAAGTGGTTCGAGTGCACTGCACCCTACCCGGACGATCTCAAGCACGCCGTGGAGGTTTTGCGCGGATGAGCCCGCAGCGACGCGCCAGCCAACGCATCTACCGGCGCCGCCGTGCCGCGGCGCTGGTGCTGTTGGCCGTGCTCGCCTTGGCAGTGGTGGTCGCCTTCGGGCTCTTCGGAACGCAGCCCAGCACGGCGGTGCAGGGAGACCAACTTGGCCCTGATGGCTCGGAGAGCGCGGCCGATTATCGGGAGCGCGCGGAGACCTCATTAGCGCACACAACCGATCCGGCCTACGCGCTGGTGGGCTTTCGCGAGCCGCTGAGTCCGCAGGACGTGAGCGACGCCCTGCAGCCCGTCGAGCGCATGGATGCCATCGTGATCGGGCTGGCCGCGCCCATCGCGGTCCCCGAGCCTGTCGCCGGCGCCACGCGCGCCGACGTTATCGATACCGTCTTGGCCCGCGTGGCCGACCATGCCCGTGACATGGCGGAGGATGCACCAGCGAAGGTCGATGCCGTCGTGGTCTATTCCGGGGGGAGTCAACTGCGCGCCCTCGCTAACGATCCGCGGGTCGATACCGTGGAGGTCGCGCCCGCTGACGCCGCATGGGGCTCCTTCGGCGTGCGCCCGCCCGCCAACGTCGGACAGAATGAGAACCGCTAGAACAGCCGAGGAGAAGACATGCGCCTGTTTCCCAACACCACCGAGTGGCCGCCGAACTACCGCTTTGCCTACCTCTTGATGTGGGCGGGCGCGTTCATCGCCTCTGGGGCCGCCATCGCGCAAGGAATCTGGGGAGCGGACAAGCTCACCTTCGGCATTCTCATCGTGGTGGCCATCTACTGCATCGCCATGGCCATCCTCATGCCGCGGTGGGCGCTCAACGCGCGCGAGGAATCCGCCCGGCGCGCCCAGGCTCGTCAAGCGCGCGAAGAGCTGAAGCGCCGTTAGCCCTCTGCGGTGGGTGATGCGTCGGCGGGGTGGAGGCGGGCGCGGCGTCGAGAAGCGCGGCCCATGCGCACCAAGTCCGCCAGGTAGATGATCACCGCCACCCAGATGATGGCAAAACCGATCCAGCGCTCAGTGGACATGTGCTCCTGGGTGACGAACAGTGCCCACAGCATCTGCATGATGGGGGTCATGTACTGCAGCATGCCGAGCGTAGACAGGCGCAGGTGCTTAGCGCCCTGGGCGAAACACAACAGCGGCAGAGCGGTGACGAGGCCGGAGGTAATCAGCAGTGCGATGTGCCCGGGGCCTTCGGTAGTGAAGGTGGATTCTCCCTGTGCCTGGAGGTAGCCCAGGTAGACCAGCGCGAAGGGGAGCATGACCAAGGTTTCCGCGGCCACTGAGCCCATCGAGGAGACCGTGATGCGTTTCTTCAGCAGGCCATAGATTCCGAAGCTGAAAGCCAAGGCCAGCGAATAATAGGGGGCCTGGCCCGTCATAAAGGTCAGCCACAACACCGCGATGAAGGCGATGCTGACCGACGCCACCTGCGCCTTCGTCAGCTTCTCCTTGAGGAAGATAATGCCGAGGGCCACGGAGACGAGCGGGTTAATGAAATAGCCCAGTGCGGCATCGGCCACGTGATCGCTGTTGATGGCGATGACATAGGTACCCCAGTTGATGGTGATGGCCACGCCGCAGGCAAACATCCACCCCCAGGTGCGCAAGCTGAACGCTTTCAGCTCGCGCCAGCCACCAGTCACCAGCAGCATTGCGGTGACGAGAACCGCAGTCCACACGATGCGGTGGGCCAAGATCTCAAACGGGCTGGCGGGGCGCAGCAGCGGGAAGAACGCTGGGAAGAAGCCCCACATGAGATAGGCGGCAATAGTGTAGAACATTTAAGAAAATGTACCTTAACGAGGACCTACGGGCGAAGTTTGACGGCCCCGCTAAGATGAGCCGCATGGCCAAAAACTCCTCCTTCGTCCATCTGCACAACCACACCGAATTTTCCATGCTGGACGGCATGGCCAAGGTGGACATGTTGGCGGATGAGGTTCTCCGCCAAGGCATGCCGGCAGTCGGTATGACCGACCACGGCAACATGTATGGATCCAATGCCTTCTATCAAAGGATGACCAGCGCCGGCATTAAACCAATCATCGGCATCGAGGCCTACCTGGCTCCTGAGTCACGTTTCAACAAGAAGCGCGTGCTGTGGGGAACCCCGGACCAGAAGCGCGATGACGTTTCCGCCTCCGGTGCTTACCTGCACCAGACCATGCTGGCGGAGAATGAAACCGGGCTGCGCAACCTGTTCAAGCTTTCCTCCTTGGCTTCCTACGAGGGCCAGTTGGGTAAGTGGCCGCGCATGGACGCGGAGCTTATTGCCGAGCACGCCGAAGGCATCATCGCGACCACCGGCTGCCCCTCCGGCGACGTGCAGACCCGCCTGCGCTTGGGCCAGTTCAACGAGGCTCTCGAGGCTGCCGCGATGTGGCAGGACATCTACGGCAAGGACAACTTCTTCCTGGAGCTCATGGACCATGGGCTGGACATCGAGAAGCGCACGCGCGACGGCCTGCTGGAGATCGGCCGCAAGCTGGACTTGCCGCCGTTGGTGACCAATGACTGCCACTACGTGCTGGAGTCCCAAGCCCCGGCGCACGAGGCCATGCTGTGTGTGCAGACCGGTAAGACGTTCATGGACCCGGATCGCTTCAAGTTCGACGGCACCGGCTACTACATCAAGTCCGCCGCGCAGATGCGCGAACTGTGGGATCACATGGTGCCGGAGGCCTGCGATAACACCCTGTGGATTGCGGAGCGCGTGCAGGACTACGGTGCGATTTGGGAGGAGCACACCCACGATCGCATGCCGATTGCCGACGTCCCCGAGGGCCACACCCCAACCTCCTGGCTGACCCACGAGGTGATGGAAGGACTGAAGGATCGCTTCAACGGTGGGGATGTGCCGCAGGAGTACATCGATCGCGCTGAGTACGAGATCAGCGTCATCGATATGAAGGGCTACCCCTCTTACTTCCTCATCGTGGCCGAGCTCATTAAGCACGCGCGGTCCATCGGCATTCGCGTCGGTCCGGGTCGTGGTTCGGCGGCCGGTGCACTCGTGGCCTACGCGCTGACCATTACCAACATTGACCCCATCGAGCACGGCCTGCTCTTTGAGCGATTCTTGAACCCGGAGCGTCCGTCCGCACCGGATATCGATATCGACTTCGATGATCGCCGCCGCGGCGAGATGATTACTTACGCCGCCGAGCGGTGGGGCGAGGACAAGGTTGCCCAGGTGATTACCTTCGGCACCGTGAAGACCAAGCAGGCCATTAAGGACTCCGCTAAGGTGCACTTTGGCCAGCCGGGCTTCCAGATGGCGGACCGCATTAACGGTGCGCTGCCGCCTGCCATCATGGCCAAGGACATCCCGCTCGCCGGCATCATGGACCCCGAGCACGAGCGCTACTCGGAGGCGACCGAGGTCCGGCAGATGATTGAGACTGACCCGGACGTCAAGAAGATTTATGAGACCGCACGCGGCCTCGAGGGCGTGGTCCGCCAGGCCGGTGTGCACGCCTGTGCGGTGATTATGGCCTCGGTGCGGCTCATGGACCACATCCCGATGTGGAAGCGCCCAGCCGACGGCGCCTACATCACCGGCTGGGACTACCCGGCCTGTGAGGCCATCGGCCTGCTGAAGATGGACTTCCTGGGCCTGCGCAACCTCACCGTGATTGGTGACTGCCTGGAAAACATCAAGAAGAACCGTGGCGAGGAAGTCCACCTAGAAGACCTCCATGCCGATGACCCGAATGCCTCAAAGGTCTATGACCTGCTCTCGCGCGGCGATACCCTGGGCGTGTTCCAGCTCGACTCGGGCGGCATGCAGGAGCTGCTCAAGCGTATGAAGCCGACGGGCTTTAAGGATATTGTGGCGTCGCTGGCGCTCTACCGTCCGGGCCCGATGGGTGTGAACGCGCACTGGGATTACGCGGACCGCAAAAACGGCCGCAAAGAAATCACCCCGATTCACCCCGAGCTGGAGGAGCCGCTTAAGGAGATCCTCGATGAGACCTACGGTCTTATCGTGTACCAGGAGCAGATCATGCGTATCTCGCAGAAGGTGGCGAACTACACCGCCGGCGAGGCAGATGGCTTCCGTAAGGCCATGGGTAAGAAGAAGCCGGAAGTCCTGGCCCAGCAGTATGACAAATTCTGGGGCGGCATGAAGGACAATGGCTACTCCAAGGAAGCCATGGACGCTCTGTGGGGCACCATTGAGCCCTTCGCCTCCTACGCGTTTAACAAGTCCCACGCCGCCGGTTACGGGTTGGTGTCCTTCTGGACGGCTTACCTGAAGGCCTATTACGCGCCGGAGTACATGGCCGCGCTGCTGACCTCGGTGGGTGACAAGAAGGACAAGTCCGCTATCTACCTGGCCGACTGCCGCCACCTGGGCATCCGCGTGCTCTCCCCGGACGTCAATGAGTCCCAAGAAACCTTCCAGGCCGTGGGCGAGGATATCCGCTTCGGCATGGGCGCTATCCGCAACGTCGGTGGGGAAGTGGTGGATTCCATCGTGAAGACCCGCCGTGAGAAAGGCGCCTTTACGTCCTTCTCCGATTACCTGGAGAAGATCGAGCTGGCGGCGTGTTCAAAGCGTGTGACCGAATCCCTCATCAAGGCCGGAGCCTTCGATTCCCTGGAGCACCCGCGCAAGGGCCTCATGCTCATCCATGAGGACGCTGTGGATTCGGTGCAGACTACCAAAAAAGCAGCCGACAAGGGCCAATTCGACCTCTTCGCTGGCTTTGGCGGTGGTGATGAACAGGGCGACTCTGTCTCCGCCTTCGCTATCGATATCCCGGACGAGAACTGGGATCGCAAACACGAGCTGGCTCTGGAGAGGGAGATGCTCGGCCTGTACGTGTCCGGCCACCCGCTCGATGGCTTCGAGGAAGCCCTCAACGCGCAGACCGATACCCCGATTACGAAGATCCTCAACGGCGAAGTGGGCAATGGCCAGGAGCTGGTGATCGGCGGCATTATCTCGGGCGTCGACAGGCGCTTTTCCAAGCGCGATGGCTCGCCCTGGGCCATCGTCAGCATCGAGGACCATAACGGCGCCCAAGTGGATATCCTCGTGTTCAACCAGGTGTACTCGCTGGTGGCCCCGCAGATTGCGGAAGACAACATCATCCTGGCCAAGGTTCAGGTGAAGATTCGCGATGAGCGCATGTCCCTGTTCTGCTCCGATATCCGCGTTCCCGATTTGGGGCCGGGCAACGGTGCTGGGCTGCCGCTGCGACTGACCATGCGCACGGATCAGTGCACGATGGACAACATTGCGCGGCTCAAGCAGGTCTTGGTCAACAACAAGGGTGAGTCCGACGTGTACCTCACGCTTGTCGACGGCGAAGAGTCCACCATGATGGTCCTCGGCGAACATCTGCGTGTGGAGCGCTCCAGCAACCTCATGGGTGATCTCAAGGCGACGATGGGCGCCGGCATCCTTGGGTGAGCCCACGTGTTGGGGCCGCATGCTGAATAAAAGTACAGAATGAAGCGGGCCGTGCTTCGTACGTGGGTTACGCTAGACAGCACAGTCTAGTTGAAAGGGAATGTACCTCCTATGGTCAATAAGATCCGCACCACCCACGTCGGCTCACTGCCACGCACCAAGGAGCTGCTGGAGGCTAACCTCGAGCGTTCTGCCGGCACCATCTCCGATGAGAAGTTCCACGAGATTCTTCAGCGCTCGGTCGCTGACGTGGTCAAGCGCCAGGTTGATCTCGGCATCGACATCATCAACGAGGGCGAGTACGGCCACATCACCTCCGGCGCTGTGGACTATGGCGCTTGGTGGAACTACTCCTTTACCCGCCTGGGTGGTTTGACCATGACGGACAAGGACCGCTGGGAAATCGGTGACAAGATCCGCTCCGAGCCGGGCAAGATTCGCCTTTCCTCGATGAAGGATCGCCGCGACCGAGCACTGTTCGCCGAGGCTTACAACGATCCGGATTCGGGTATCTTTACCGGCCGCAAGAAGGTAGCTAACCCGGAGTTCACCGGCCCGGTTACCTACATCGGCCAGGAGCAGGTCGAAGCAGACGTAAAGCTGCTTGCCGACGCCCTCCCCGAGGGCACCGAAGGCTTCGTCGCCGCCCTGTCTCCGGGTGCTGCGGCGCGTCTGCCCAACAAGTACTACGAGGATGAAACCGACCTTGTTCGCGCCTGCGGTGAGGCGCTCAAGGTGGAGTACAAGGCCATCACTGATGCCGGCCTGACCGTGCAGTTCGACGCCCCGGATCTGGCCGAAGCTTGGGATTCGGTGGTTCCGGAGCCGACCGTAGAGGACTTCCAGGCATTCCTGCGCGGGCGCATCGACATCCTCAATGAGTCCATCAAGGACATCCCGCGCGAGCAGACCCGTCTGCACATCTGCTGGGGTTCCTGGCACGGCCCGCACGTGACGGATATTCCGTTCGCGGACATCATTGAAGAGATCCTGCAGGCCAAGGTCGGCGGCTTCTCCTTCGAGGGCGCCTCGCCGCGCCACGCGCACGAGTGGCGTGTGTGGCAGGACCACAAGCTGCCGGAGGGCACCGTCATCTACCCGGGCGTGATTTCGCACTCCACGAACACCGTGGAGCACCCGCGCCTGGTGGCGGATCGCATCATCCGCTTCGCAGAACTGGTAGGCCCCGAAAACGTCATCGCCTCGACGGATTGCGGCCTCGGCGGGCGCCTGCACCACCAGATCGCGTGGGCAAAGTTGGAGTCCCTCGTCGAAGGCGCACAGATCGCTACGGAGGAACTGTTCTAACCCGTCGCCCGGGCTGGGGCGCGCAAATGCTCTAGTGCGCGGTCCCGTCCGAGGGCGAAATAAATAGGCGCGAACCAAGTGTGGTTCGCGCCTTCGAGATCGTGCGGTAGGGAATTATTCCTCAGCCGCGTCAGCCTCTTCCTTCTTCTTGGTGTTATCCCAGTAGAAGCCGTGGCTCTTGAGGAAGGCACGCAGGTCGTTGAGGACAGCCGGGTTGGACTGCGCGACCGCGGCCAGCAGGTTGATGCCGACGGAGAGTAACGCAGCCGCGCCACCGATCCACGCAAAGACCTCCTCGGCCGTGTCATTGGGGCGTGCAGACTGTACCCAGTCCGGCATCTCGTCCCATTCCTTCTCCAGCTCAGCGTCCTTTTCTTCCTGGACGCAGTCCGGCACTTCCGGCATACCGGAGGAACCATAACCGTTAAGGATGCCGAGTCCGAGCTCCTTCGGCCCCATGAAGGACGAGCCCGCAGTGTCATCGGCCACCGCGTTTTCGTGCTCCTCGCGCGCCTTGCGCACCGCCTCCGCGCACTCCTCGGAGAGGCCGGAGGTATTGGTGTGACCGATGTTCATCGAGCTTCCGCCAGTGGAGCTCTGACCGTTCTGTCCGCTCTGGCTCTGCGCGGCGGGCTGAGCGCTACCAGAAGCGTCGTCGGCTGCAGCCAGCGGAGTTACCAGGGCCATGGTCGTGGTGCACACAGCGATCAGGGAGGTTGAAAGGCGCATAATCAGAGGGTTCTCCTTGGGAAGGGATGCGAGGGGATGAGAAAAAAAGGGGGGGCTTGGTGCAAGCCCACTTCAATGTAGCAGCCCTCCCCGTGAGCGCGGTAGGGGTTAGAGGAACTTCTCCAGCTGCTCGCGCAGCGGTGCTGGGGCCAGGCTGAGAACCGTTTCACGGATACCCGGGGCACGCAGCAGACCTACGGCAGCGGCTAGGGCGGCGACGACACCGATGACAGAACCAGCGATGATGGCCGCGGTGGATGGGCGGGAGCTCTGGCCGTCCTTGTTCTGGCCGTCCTGGTCCTGCGAGTCATCGCCAGGGTTCTCATCCGGATTCTCGTCCGGCTTCTCCTCGTCGTCCTTGTCGCCAGCGAGGAGATCCTTCACGGAGTAGACGGTCGTGGTTCCGGATACCTCGTTGCCGACGATGAGCAGGTACTCGCCGTTGGGGGAGTCCGCCTTGTCGACGAAGGCAAAGCCCTCCGGGCCTAGGTCGCCGGCAGCAGCGGACTCGTCGGTGGAGAAGTCGCGGTTGTTGACGTAGGTAACGAAGGAAGAGTTAGCAGGGTCGGTGACATCGTAGACGAAGACGCCGCCGACGCGCTCCGCGCCGATGAAGGCGTAGGTGCGGTCTCCCACGGTGCCGATAGTGAGAGCCTCGGGCTCGGGGCCCTTGTTGTCGGAGCGGTCATCAAACTCGGCGCTCTCATTATCGGCGTTGTGGTGGAACACGCCCGGCTCGTTGAGCTCGGCGGTGATCTTTTCGAACTCGGCACCGGAGTCGAAGACAACGTTGCCCTCCGCGTCGTAGATGCTGAAGGAGCGGGAGCCGTAAGCATAAAGCTCGTCGAAGCAGCCCTTCTCTTCGTTCCAGCCAGAGGCGTTGCTCAGCTTCAGGTTGCCGGCTTCCTTCTTGTCGGCGAGCTTGTCCAGGTCGACGTCGCCAAGCGCGCCCTCGCACACCTTGCCATCCTCGACCACGTCCTTGAGCTCCACCTCATCGGTGTAAACGCCGGAACCGCCGTCCTTCTCCTCCACGCCCCATTCGCGGGCGTCGCCCTCGTTCGCGGTGGCGAAGTAGGTGTGGCCGCCAGCGGTGAAGGCACCGATGGAATCGGGCATGGACAGACCCTTAACCGGGATGGTGCGCAGCTCCGCCTTGTCATCCTTGTTCGAGGGGTCCAGCGGGACTGTCGAGTGATCCGCAATGTGTGCGGGCAGAATCTTTTCCACGGTGGCGGACTCGATGTCAATGACACCGATGGCGTTGGCCTCCTGCAGCGTTACAAAGGCCTTGCCGTCCTGGGAGGTGATGTACTCCGGCTCGAAGTCGATTGAGGGCGTGGAATCGTGGCCGGAGGGGCCGAAGACGCGCACGCCCTCCGGCAAAGGCTGACCGTCGAAGGCAGAGAAGTCGGCGATACGGGCGTCCGCTTGGGTTGGAGCCTCAACACCCTCCGGCAGCTTAATGACGGAGACGGAACCTTCCGGGTCCGTGACGTAATCGGTGCCCTCGGCGTTGAGCTCGTTCGAGGGCTCGCCCTCATTGGCGAGGAGAGCGTAGCCACCATCGGCGGTGATGTGGACGTTATCCGGCAACGCGCCCACCATCACGCGCCCTAATTCGGCGGTCGCTAGGTCCTCGGCCGCGGCGTTGAAGAACAGTGCTTCGCCCTCCTCGGTCTTGTCCGCTTGCTGGACGGCGGCCACAGCCAGGCCATCGGGGCGCACGGCCACGGAGTTGATTTCCTTGCCCTCGCCAGCAGAAATGGAACCGATGAGCGTGAGCTTGGTCGGATCCGAAGCATCGAGGACATCAATCTGGCCCGCATGCGCGTTGACGGTGAGAATGCGCTTGGAGGCCGGGTGGAAGGCCACGATCTCTGCGGCGGACTCTTCGTAGACCCCAGACTCATAGGTGCCAATCGGGGTGACCTTGAGGTTAGCGTCGGCAGCAGAGTGTTCGATGACATTCTCTACAATCGCAGCCGAGGAAGTCGGTACAGCCAGGCTAAGGCACGTGGCGGTCGCAGCGCACAGGGTGAGGGAGCGGCGGGAGATAGAACGAGACATGCAGAAAGACTCCTTGTTGCGAGACGAAAAGATTCCGCACCACCGTACGTTTTGCCCCTAGAGCTTTTGGGGAACAGTAAGTTGCGGCCAAGCGAGATCTGGGTAAACGTTCGGTGAACCGGTCGATTGCTAGGTAATGTGCGACGCGTGGAGGGCGGGGCGCTAAAATAAGCCACCATGACAACCATCCCGCAAGACTTCGAGCCTATCCACGCCTCTGATATCCAACTGGCCCAATCGCGAATTAGCTCGGAGATTGCCCCCACTCCGCTGCAGTACTGCCCGCGCCTGTCCCAAGAGACAGGCTATGAGGTGTACCTGAAGCGCGAAGACCTGCAGGATGTGCGCTCCTACAAGATCCGCGGGGCTATTTACGGCATGTCAAACCTCAGCGAAGAGCAGCGCACGCAGGGGATAGTTACCGCCTCGGCGGGAAATCATGCCCAGGGCGTCGCCTACGCCTGCCGCACCATGGGAATCCACGGCAAGATCTACGTGCCGGAACCTACCCCGAAGCAAAAACGCGACCGCATCCTGGTTCACGGTGGTGATTTCGTGGAGTTGGTGGTCACCGGCGCTAACTTCGACGAGGCAGCAGCTGCCGCGCACGCGGATGCCGCCGAGCGCGGCGCCTTCTTCATCGAGCCTTTCGACTCGCGCGATACCGTCACCGGTCAGGGAACTGTGGCCGCGGAAATCGTGTCCCAGCTGTCCTCGATGGGCAAGTCCTTGGATACCGTGGTGGTCCCCGTGGGCGGCGGCGGACTCATTTCCGGCATCACCTCTTACCTCGCCGATATGGCCCCGCGCACCGCGGTGGTGGGCATTGAGCCGGCCGGGGCAGCGTCGCTGAGCGCTGCGTTTGCGGCCGGTGAGCCGGTGACCCTGGAGACCGTCGATCCTTTCGTCGACGGTGCTGCCGTCAAGCGCATCGGCGAGCTGCCTTTCAAGATTCTGGAAGCCAACCAGGGCCGCCTGCACCATGACATCGTCTCGGAAGGCGCCGTGTGCACGGAACAGCTCGCGCTGTACCAAAACGAGGGCATCATCGCCGAACCTGCCGGCGCGCTGAGCGTGACCGGTCTGCGCACGCTCAACCTGCAGCCGGGCTCAACGGTGGTCTGCGTGATTTCCGGCGGCAATAATGACGTGCTTCGCTATGCCGAAATCATGGAGCGCTCCCTGGTGCACCGCGGACTCAAGCACTACTTCCTGGTGAACTTCCCGCAGGAGCCAGGCCAGCTGCGCCACTTCCTGCAGGATGTTCTCGGCCCTGAAGATGACATCACGTTGTTCGAGTACCTCAAGCGCAACAACCGCGAGACCGGCGCCGCGCTGGTGGGTATCGAGTTGGGGAGTGCCGCAGGTATCGACGGACTGCTGGAGCGAATGGAGAAATCGAAGCTCAACTGCCAGCAGCTTCAGCCCGGCACGCCTGAGTACGACTTCCTCGTCGCATAATGCTGGAGAGCTATCAGCGCCCCGCCGCCGGTGAGATTGTCGAGCACGAGATTGAGATCAAGCGCTCGCGGTTTATCACCCTCATAGGCCGCGCCACGACGGAAGCGGAAGCACGCACGCTTATCGACGGCGCCCGCGACCGCTTCCCTGACGCCCGCCACCACTGCTCGGCCTACATCTACCACGTTGACGGCTCGAATCCAGTGGAGCGCTCCTCCGATGATGGCGAGCCCTCCGGCACGGCGGGCAAGCCGATGCTCGATGTTCTGAAGGGCTCCGGACTGCTCGATATCTGTGCGGTCGTGGTGCGCTACTTCGGCGGTATCAAGCTGGGCGCGGGCGGGCTCGTGCACGCCTATGGAGGTGCCGTCAGCGAGACGATGGAGCAGGTTGAGCCCGTCACGCGTGCCTTGCGCGAGCTCTATACCGTCGAAGTGTCCCATGCGGAGGCCGGGCGGCTGGAAGCGGAGCTGCGCAACCGCGGCGTCGACATGGTGGATACCGCTTATGGCCAGGCGGTGACCTTCACCGTGTCCGTTGAGCCCGGCGGTGAGGAGAAACTCGCTGCAACGCTCGCGGCACTGACTCAGGGTGGGGTAGAGCCGAAGGAAGCCGGAACAGCCTGGGTGGAGCTTTAAGGGTGTGGGCTTCTGGCCATGTAAAATAAGCCCCATGACTATGCAGCGACGCCCCAACAACCCCATTGAGCAACGCAAGCAAGCCGTGCGCACCCACGCACGCAACGGAGCTATCTGTGTCGTGGGCGGCGTCGCCGGCGGTGTGCTCTTGGGCTGGGCGCTTACCGGTTTCTGGACCTGTATGGCCATTGGCCTCATCGTCGCCGTGGTCGGCGGCGCCTACAACTGGGTAAAGATCCAGAAGATCGTCAACGAAAACCACAACCTTTAAGCGCCTATGGTGAATCAGCCCGACGGGCGGCCCGTCCGCATTGACGCCTGGGTCTGGTCCGTGCGCATGTTCAAGACTCGGTCAGAAGCTGCCACGGCGGTGCGCGCCGGGCACGTCAAGCTCAACGGCAACGCCACCAAGCCCGCGCAGCAGGTTGTCCCCGGCGACCGCGTGCGCGTGTGGCGCAACCACCACGAACATGATCTCGAGGTGCTCGCCACTGTGTCCAAGCGCGTGGGCGCTCCCATCGCGCGGACCTGCTACATCGACCATGCCCCGCCGCCACCGCCGAAGGAGTTCATGCCCTCCGTCCCAGTCCGCCCGCGCGGTGCAGGCCGCCCCACGAAGAAGGAGCGCCGGCAGATGGAGAAGTTCCGCGGCGGATTCCGCTAATTATTCCGGAAGTTCTTTAAGGCCTTCAGGCGCGCGTTCAAGCGGCGCTTGCGGTCCCTGCGGTCGCCGGCATCGGCGGTGGCCTCGATGTGCTGGGCGCCGAATTTGTTGAGCAGCAGGTCGTCGATAAGCCTGACCTGGCCCGGGCGGAAGCGGTAGCGCATGGCGTCGTGAACGTGGGCGATGTCGTCATCATCGAGTAGCTGCCTGAGCTGGCTCAAGTGTGTGATGCCGTTGTTTTCTAAAAGCTCCGCCAGGAAGCGGTAGTGCTCCGAGCGTGAACGCGGAAAGCGGTTACCCAGAATGATGGCGAGGACGCCGGGGAGGGTCTCTGCCGTGATTTCCACGTCATCGTCCGTCTCAGAGCTGGGAGCCTTGAGCGCGGCGATTTCATCGAATTGCTGATCCGCCAGCTCAATGAGGCCTGCGGCGAGCGTAAAGAGCCGATCGACCTGTGGGGAGGGAGGATTCGGACCCTGTTTGTAGCGGATATCGTGTTCGAACTCGGCCCACGCGTGCTGGAGTACGGTGCGAATCTGAATCTCGAAGGTCCAGCCGATATAAGGCTCAAGTTCCTCCAGCGTGGCGGCGCTATCCTCCGATACCGTCAGTACCAAGTGATGGGAGCCATAACCAAACCCACCGGAAATTCGCGTCTCCGCTGCCTTATCCACTGAGCGAAGCACGGTAAAGGTCTCTCCTAAAACCTCCAGGGCCTCTGGGATAATCGTGGAGTGGAAGACAGTAATCCGCACGCCCAAAACATCGTGAATATCCTCCCACGGGTTCGGATACATGAGCTCGCCGTTCTCTCGACGCTTCTTCGCCTTGGCCTTGAGCGACGGCCATTGTTTTACACGGGTGGCCACGCGGTCGAAGATAATTCCGGCGTCGTTCAGCAAGTCCTCGATGGCGTCGCGGAAGTCTTGCGCCGCGGTGGGGTGCGCGCGTACCCAGGAGTGGTACTGGTTGCCCAGGCGGGACATGGATGATTCAGGCATTGTGAAGAACGTGACTCCTTTCGGCCACGGCAAGAATGACGTGAGGCGTATCTACACCTCGAGAGGGAAGCCGTTAGCCAATACTAGTGGTTGCAGGCTCAGAGGGGGACGATGGCGCGGGCGCAACTCGGCCGCGCGGCAGGCCAGTTCCGTCGCTCGCTGTGGGGAAACGTTCAGCAGCGCGTAGAGGGTGTGCGCATCAGGAACGAGGTAGGTAATACTCGTGGCTTGGCTCAAGCGTTTCAGATGATTATCCAGGATAACGAAGGCCTGCGGATGCGCCAACCACGACGATACGGTGCAGCGATGCACGCGCACCTCGAGGCTGCCTTCAGCGCCGCTGAGACTCTGCTCCGCTGGCCGGGTAAAGAAACGCAGTCCCTGCTGTGTTAACGCGCGGCGTTGAAGATTGAGCGCTGCGGTATCCCACGCTTGGCGCGTAGTCAGGCCCAGATCGTCCAACGCACGCTGGCTCACGCGCTTGGTTTCGGCACCCGTGCCGTGCACCATGGACATCGATAGCGTCCGCGAGAGCTGGATGCACGCGGGCGAGTCGCCGAAGCCATCATCGCACAGCTTAATTCCGTTGAGCTCTTCGCTCGGGCAGAGTGAAGGGAGCAGGTGATCGACGTGAAGCGAGGTGGGCAGCGCGATGGTCATGTGTTCGTCTCCGTGAAAGGTAGGCTCGTGCAGATTCCTTGCCTTTATTGGACTGTGTCTTGCGCCCGCAGGTTCCCACCGGAGAAGAGAAATTTCACCGCGCGCTAGAGCCTGGATGCCCTAGCGCCCTAGCGCCTTTTACTGCCTAGAACGGTGGGGCTTCGTCGAGCTGCAGTTCCTCTAAGAGCTTGTCGGACTGCCAGATGGCGATGTCCTGGCCGTTGCTTTGCAGCTCTTCGGCACGCTTTTCCTTCGACGTCTTGGTGGCCCACTGGCCCACGACGAGGATGGTGGTCTTCTTCGTGACGTTTTTGCCTACCTGGCCGCCGCGCTCAGCGATCTTGGACCACAACAAGCCCTTGTCGAAAGGCTCAAAGTCACCGGTGAGGGTGACATTCTGGCCAAACAACGCGCCTTCCGGGTCGGCATCGGGGTTCGGATCCGGGATGGTGTCCGGGGTGGACACGGACTGCCACGGGGCCGGCCCGCGGCGCTCCTGCGAGGAGGAGCGCTTCTTCTGAGCACCTGAGGTAGCACCCGCCATGCGGGTGTTGTCGCGGAAATCTGTTCCCGCGCCTAGGTCTGCTGCGGAAAGCGGCGCGGTGTTGGCGCGGAGGACAGGGATAACCGCCTCCTTGCTTAAGGTTCCCAGTGCAAACTCGCGGGTAGAGAACAATTCCTCGATGGAACCGGAGTGGCCAAAACGTTGAGCCAAGGCGCTGACAATTTCCCCAGCGGCGCGGGCATCCGCCGTGGCCTCGTGGTGCTGAAAATCTTCGGCGCCAATGTAGGAGGCAACGGTGGGAAGCTTATGGTTGGCCACGTCGATAACGCCGGCGCGGGAGGCGTCGCGAGCCAGCGCTAGCGAACATGCTAGGCGCACTTCTGGGACTGGAGCCGCCGCCTTCTGGAGGCCACTGCGCAAAGCGGTGGAATCGAATTGCGCGTTGTGGGCGACCAACGTGTCGGAACCGAGGAACTCGAAGAGCTCGGCAGCGGCGTCCGCGAAGGGGGAAGCGCCGGCGACGTCGTCTGCTGTGATGCCGTGGATACTGATGTTGACATCGTCGAAGTGCTCCAGACCCGGCGGGGGAGTACACAGCCACGTGCGGGACTCAGTTTCTTCACCATCGCGGAAGCGGACCGCGCCGATTTGGCAGACCGAACCCCAGTTGTCGTTAGCGGTTTCCACATCGACAGCGGTGAAATTCAGTCCGTCGACTCGGCTGCTGGTCGCCGGCGCTTCGCCGCGGAGGGCGGCCTTGACCGCCTGAGCGAAGGCCTCCGCGTCCTGGCCTGGGGCGAAGCGGATGACCGTGTCCCCAGCATTCCCCGCAGCATCGACCGTGCCGCGCACCACGACCTGCCCGAAGCCCGTGGCCGTTGGCGCCGTGCACTCCACGCTCGTGGCATCGGCCATCGAGAGAGCCTCGTGGGCCGGTGCGCCGAGGGACGCAGCAAGCTGGGAGCGGCGGAACGTGAGGGCATCGGCGGTGACATCAATGACAGCGCCATGGGCGGTATAGGACACAGATTCCTTTCAGGACAGGGGAGCAGAGCGTAGGTGGTAAAGGAGCAGTCTAGTTCTCGTCTGCTCCGGCGGACTCATCGCTGTCATCGAAAACCGGCGGCTCGGTCTGGCGGAGGATGAGCGACGTGCGCGGTTGCACCACGATGGATCCCTCAGCCGCGATGAGCTTTTCTTCATCTGGGTAGCCACCGGAGTCAGACGTATCCACGATGAGGCGCCAGCTAGCACCCAAGTCCTTCTTCGGCAGAGTGAACTCGATCTCCTCGTGGTGAGCGTTGAAGATCATGATGAAGGAATCATCCGTGATGCGCTCACCCCGGGCAGTCGTCTCCGTAATCGCGTTGCCGTTGAGGTAGACCATAAGCGCCTTACCGAACTCAAAGTCCCAGTCTTCAGGGGTCATCAGCTTGCCGGAGGGAACCAGCCACGCAATATCTCGGTCTTTCACCTCAGAACCGAAGGGGCCGCCGGCCAAGAAACGCTGGCGACGGAACACCGGGTGGTTCTTGCGGATATTAATCAGGCGCTTGGTAAAGCCGTGCATGGCGATGTTCTTCTCTTGCTCCAACATCGACCAATCGATCCACGAAATCTCGTTGTCTTGGCAGTACACATTGTTGTTGCCGCCCTGGGTGCGGCCCAGCTCATCGCCGTGGCACAGCATCGGGGTGCCCTGGGACAGCAGAAGGGTGGTGAGGAAGTTACGCACCTGGCGGCGGCGAAGCTTCTTAATCTCTTCGTCGTCAGTGGGGCCCTCCACACCGTGGTTCCAGGAGCGGTTGTGGGATTCACCGTCGCGGTTGTCTTCCCCGTTGTCGGCATTGTGCTTTTCGTTGTAGGAGACCAAATCACGCAGCGTGAAGCCATCGTGCGCGGTGATGAAATTGATGGACGCGGTGGGGCGGCGGCCGTTGTTGGCGTAGAGGTCGGAAGATCCGGTAAGGCGCGAGGCAAACTCGCCCATCGTCGACGGCTCGCCGCGCCAAAAGTCACGGACGGTATCGCGGTACTTGCCGTTCCACTCGCTCCAAATGGGCGGGAAGTTACCAACCTGGTAGCCGTTATGGCCCACGTCCCAGGGCTCGGCGATGAGCTTGACCTTGGAAACCACCGGATCTTGCTGGACTAGATCGAAGAAGGTAGCCAGCTTGTCGACGTCATCAAGCTCGCGCGCCAGGGTGGAAGCCAGGTCGAAGCGGAAGCCGTCGACGCGCATTTCCGTTACCCAGTAGCGCAGCGAATCCATGATCAACTGGAGGGAGTGCGGGTGGCGGACATTAAGAGAGTTACCGGTGCCGGTGTAGTCCATGTAGTGCTCGGGGTTGTCATCAACCAACCGGTAATAGGCGTGGTTATCAATGCCGCGGAAAGCAATGGTCGGACCCATGTGGTTGCCCTCGGCGGTGTGGTTGTAGACAACGTCGAGGATGATTTCGATGCCGGCCTCGTGGTAGGCGCGAACCATGGCCTTGAACTCGGCGACCACCTCGCCGGGCTTCTTGGCGTAGGCATAGTCCGCATGGGGCGCGAAGAAACCGAAGGTGTTATAGCCCCAGTAGTTGCGCAGCCCCAGCTGGCGCAGGCGATCATCCTGCAGGAACTGGTGGACTGGCAGCAGCTCGACGGCTGTCACACCCAGGTCCTTGAAGTAGTTGATGATGGCCGGGTGTGCCATGCCGGCATAGGTTCCGCGCAGCTCCTCCGGAACATCCGGGTGCGTCATCGTCATGCCCTTGACGTGGGCTTCGTAGATGATGGTCTCGTTATCCGGCGTGTGGGGGCGGTTGTCGCCGTGCCACTCGAAGAAGGGATTAATCACCACCGACAGCATTGTGTGGCCTAGGGAATCATCGTCGTTGCGTCCGGTGCCGGGCTCGTCCGCGAAGATATCGTAGGAGTACAGAGAGGCATCGCCATCAAAGTCACCGTCGAAGGCGCGAGCATAAGGATCGACAAGAAGTTTTGAGGGATCGCAGCGCAGGCCATGTTCTGGTTCATAAGGGCCATGGATGCGGTAGCCATAGCGCTGCCCCGGGCTGACGTTGGGAAGGTAGGCATGCCAGACGTGGGCGGTGATCTCGGTCAGTTCAATGCGTTCTTCGTTGCCGTTGTGATCGATGAGGCAGAGCTCGACCTTCTCGGCGATCTCGGAAAAGATAGCAAAATTAGTACCGGCCCCATCGAAGGTGGAGCCGAGTGGGGAGGGGGAACCAGGCCACACCTGGCGAGATGGCGTTATATCAGCACGGGTCTCAGTCATGAGGCTTAGTTTAGTCAATTCCGCTGCATGCGATCGGTTCACAGCGTGCGTAAACCCGCGACCATGAGTTCTGCGGCGCGCACCAAGGTGTCAACGCCTGACACAGCATTCGACGCTGAGGGAGCTGCGCTTGGCGACGCCCCACTGAGCTGTTCGCGGGATTGCTCCATGAAGGTCGCTCCCAGGACGTAATGGATGAGAGCACGGGCTGCGACACCTCTATCCTCCGGTGATGCCCCGGGGGCTTCCCGCTTTAACGCGGAGGTGAAAAGCTTCTCCAAGTCAGAACTTGCTGAGGATTCGGGGAAGGCGGCACCTGCTATGGCGACTTCGGCGCCGTCGCGCCAGCGCGTGAGTTCCCCATGAAGGGAGCTGACCAGCTCCGTTGTGGTCTCTCCTGTAACGGGGGAGAGGATCTCGGAGGTCATTGCGGCGATGAGCGATTGCTTATTGGCCACATGCCAGTACAGCGCGCCGGGAGCAACGCCGAGGTTGGTGGCAACACGGCGCATGGTGACATCGGCGAGCCCGTAGCGTGTCAAGAGCTCGAGGGCGGTGGAAACGATAGCGTCGCGAGAAAGGTGCACAACAACCCACTCTACGCGGCGCGGAAAAACACCAAGCGTGGCTCACAGGAAGCTTCAAGGTGAAGTGTAGGGTTTATGCAATCATGCCTTGTTAGGGTTATGTGGAGTGCCCAAGAGCAACTGCCACGCCCAGCGTGGTTTTTACTATCGCTCTCTATAGATATTAGGAGTTATCCCTTGTCTTTTCTGACACCTGCCAAGAAGTCCCTCGTCGCTGTTGCGCTCGTCGCGCCGCTCTCCTTGGCTGCTTGCGGTTCCGATGATGAGAACGCTACCGATACCGCTTCCTCCGCGGTGAAGACCACCACCACGACGGAGTCCAAGGACAAGACCTCCGAGGAAAAGTCGGAGGAGAAGGATTCTGAAAAGAAGGAGGGGGACGAAAAGAAGGAAGGCGAAGAGAATAAGGACGGCGAGAACGCCGATCCGAAGCCGGAAGGGGAGAACCCCGAAGGCGGCGATAATCAGGCCATGGCCAACCCCTTCGAGAACGGTGTTGATCCGTTCCAGAGCATGCCGAAGGTAGAGCCGGTCCAGGGTGAGGCTGCAAGCCAGGAAGACATTGACGGCATCAATGGTCTGGTCCGTGGCATGTACGAGCAGCAGACCATGCGTTCCTTCGTGAAGTACCTCCCGGAGCACACCTGCGCTGAAGTGCGCAACGACCCGAACTCCGGCCTTGACCAGGTGGACTACAACCAGGTTCCGGATGTTCCGATGGACCAGCTCAAGGACATGATGGCGGCAGCTGGCCAGGACACCTCGCAGATGGAGGGCTTTGACTGGTCCAAGACCGGTGTTGAGTCCATCAACGATGTCGTGGTCAACGGTGACGATGCATCCGCAACCGTGAACGTCAACACCAGCAAGGGCATGGACAGCTCCACCATGCGCTTCAAGCGTGAGAACGGCAACTGGACCTTCTGCGGCTAGAACATATCGTGCCTGCACTGCGTGCACCTAGCTTTCGCATACCCCGCGCCATCGGATTTGGTGCGGGGTTGCTCGCATTAGCGCTCCTCGGGTTTTCTGTGGCCGGCGCCGCGTGGGGGCTGTGGCGTCCTGCCCTCAAGGGGCACCGGGTTGATGATGGCGGCTACGCCCTGCGCAACGTCGCTAACGTTCAGTTTGATTCCTACATTACTTTTGTACTCATTACCGGTGCCCTGGGTATGGCGTTGGGGCTTATTGCCTATCGGCGCGGCGAGCGCTACCGCGGCGTCGGGGTATTGCTGTGGGTAGCCCTGGCTTCCTTGGCTGGCGCGGCGTCGTTCTACGTCTTTGGTGGAGCTACCGCAACGAGTATCCCGGACGATCCCGGGGAAATTGTGGAGTTCGTGCCGAAATTCTCGCCCGGCATCGCCTGGCTCGTGGGGCCGTTCATGGCCATGTTTACGTACTGGTCCGCAGTATTTGTCAATCCTCCTCGTGCCGTGGACGACGAAGAAGCGGAGGCAATGGCGGCTGAGGCAGAGGCTCCTTAGGGCCAAGCGACGGGGGAGGAGCCCACAGCATCGCGTGAAATGTCATCGATGCCGTGGAGGACGTGTTTGATGCCGCGGCCTAGGGCGGTGATCAGTTGGGCGTCGGAAAGCCCAGCGCCCGTCATAACGGCGTAGTCAATGCGCACCTGCAAGCCATCGACGTTGGAGTGGCAGAAGGCAGAAGCCGAGTGGTTGGTGCGGTTCCAGTCATTGCAGATGAGGAAAATTTTGGAGAACTCGCTTCCTGGGAGGTTGGGATCCCAATGGCCTTTGATGATGAGGCTCGGCCCAGAGTCGATAGCGAAGGCAAAGAGGACATCGTTTATCCACGCGTAGACGGCCTCTTCCGCATCTGCTTGGAAACGCGTAATACCGAGGGCGGGTAAAAGCTCCCCGAGACGAGCGGTATCGACTGTGCCGACGGGGCCGTCGAGCTCTATCTGTTCTTCCGGAGCCGCCGGGCGGGGAAGCGTCAAGACGGGGAAATGATCCGCTAATTCCTCAAGGCAGGCCGCCGCGTTGTGCAGCGCAGGGATGACAGAGGCGGAGAGCTGGGCCGCCGTGGGTTTCTGGTGCACGACGAGGAAGGAATGGCCCCACACCTCGACCTCGGTCGGGGAGGAATAATTGAGCACGAGCTGCGGGGAGAGACAATCGTGGTTCCAGTCGTTGACGAACTCGCTGAGCGCGGGGATATCGCCGAAGCCCAAGACACCGTGGTGGGTGGTGCAGAAGCGCAAAATAGGCTCGCCCTCGGTATCCATAAAGGCGCGGGTCTCCCCGAGCGGCGGATGGGGGAAGAGGAGTTCGTGCGCGCTGACCCGGATGCAGTGGAGGCTTTCGCGGTGCGCGAGGTGCTCCACACGGGCAAGCAGATCCGAGGTGGAGTGGCTGTCATTACCTTCGGCGCCGTTGCTCATCTCGCCGCCTCCCTTCGCCGAGTCGGGGTGCCGGAACGTGTTAGTAGTGACACATTCTATAACCTGCACCTGCCAGCTCGCTGGCTTTTTGGCACGGGTATAGTAATGGGAAGGTATAGAAACCGCTGCATATTATGCGGCTGTATTTTATGAAAAGGGCTTGAGCATGCTACGAACCATTGACCTGCGCGGAGAGACTCTCACCACCTCCCGCCTGCGCCGAGTATTGCCGCGAGGCGGAACCGATGTTTCCTCAGTCATGGACACTGTTATCCCCATGATGAACAAGGTGCGAGAAGGTGGTGTTGCAGCGGCCCTCGACTTCGGTGAGAAATTCGACGGGATCCGCCCCGCCACGGTGCGGGTCCCGCATGAGGAGCTCGAGAAGGCGGCCCAAGAACTGGCCCCTCAGGTCCGGGCAGCTATCGAAGAATCTATCGCCCGCGTGCGCGCCGTTCACGCGGACCAGAAGCCGGCCCCACACACGACAACGCTGGCGCCAGGTGCAACGGTTACCGAGGTTTTTCAACCCATCGAACGGGTAGGGCTTTACGTCCCAGGCGGCAAGGCGGTGTACCCATCCTCCGTCATTATGAATGCCGTCCCGGCCCAAGAAGCGGGCGCTGAAGCGATGGTCGTGGCTTCCCCGCCGCAGAAGGAATTCGGTGGCCTGCCGCACCCGACGGTGCTGGCCACCTGCCACATGCTCGGCGTGGACGATGTCTGGGCAGTCGGTGGTGGACAAGCCATCGCGCTTCTGGCCTACGGCGACGATGAACCCGCCACGGGGGAGGATGCTCTTGAACCCGTGGATATCATCACCGGTCCCGGCAATGTCTTTGTTGCTGCTGCTAAGCGCGCGGTGCAGGGAGTGGTGGGCATCGATGCGGAAGCCGGCCCCACCGAGATCGCTATCCTGGCCGACGAGACCGCCAACCCGGTCTACGTGGCCTATGACCTCATTTCCCAGGCGGAGCATGATCCGATGGCTGCCTCCGTGCTCATCACCGACTCGGAGGAGCTTGCTGCCGCCGTGAATGCGGAAGTAGCTCAGCGCTACACCGCCACCGCGAACGCCGAGCGCGCAGCTGAGGCTTTGCGCGGCGAACAGTCCGGCATCGTGTTGGTCGATGACCTCGAAGCGGGCATTGCTGTCGCGGACGCCTATGCCGCTGAGCACTTGGAGGTTCACACAAAGAATGCCCGGGCAGTAGCGGAGCGTATCCGCCACGCCGGTGCCATTTTCGTGGGTGATTATTCGCCGGTGCCGCTCGGTGATTACTCCGCTGGCTCCAACCACGTCTTGCCCACCTCGGGAACCGCGCGGTTTAGCGCTGGGCTGTCGACGCACACCTTCCTGCGCCCGGTCAACCTCATCGAGTATGACCGCGCAGCACTCGGGGAGGTGGCGGAGAATGTGATTGCCTTTGCCACCGCGGAGGCACTGCCTGCCCACGGTGAAGCAATTGCTGCACGATTCGCCGATGCCCCAGATACCCAGAAAGAAGAGGCTTAAGTAATGGCTGAGTTGAAGGATCTTCCCCTGCGCGAAGAATTGCGCGGTTCCAGCGCCTATGGAGCCCCGCAGTTGACGGTGACCAACCAGCTCAACACCAACGAGAACCCCTACCCGCCGTCGGAGGCGCTGGTCAAGGACATTGTGGCGGCCGTCGAAAAGCACGCCCGAGAGCTCAACCGCTATCCAGAGCGCGACGCCGTCGAACTGCGCACGGCGCTGGCGGGGTACGTCAGTGAGCAGACCGGCGTGAATGTCAGCGTGGACAACGTGTGGGCGGCCAATGGTTCCAACGAGGTGCTGCAGCAGCTGCTCCAAGCCTTCGGAGGGCCGGGGCGCAGCGCGCTGGGATTTACCCCGAGCTATTCCATGCACCCCATCCTGTGCGCGGGCACCCAAACCGAATTCATCTCCTGCCCGCGGAACGAGGATTTCCGCATTGCGGAAAAGGAAGCGCTGGAGGCCGTCGCCAAGCACCGCCCCGACGTTGTCTTCATCACCACCCCGAACAATCCCACCGGTGACGTCACCCCGATCGACCTAGTGGAGAAGATCGTGCAGGCCGCGCCGGGCATCGTCATCGTGGACGAGGCCTACATGGAGTTCTCGCCTTCACCTTCTGCCACCACGCTGCTGGCGAAATATCCGACCAAGCTCGTGGTCTCGCGCACGATGTCCAAGGCCTTCGACTTCGCCGGCGGACGCTTGGGCTACTTCGTGGCCGATCCGGCTTTCGTGGAGGCCGTCATGCTCGTCCGCCTGCCCTATCACCTCTCTGTCCTCTCCCAGATCGCGGCCACTGTGGCTCTGGCACACAAGGAGGAGACCTTGGGTACCGTGGCGAAGCTGTCGGCGGAGCGAGACCGGGTTGTCGCACGGCTCCAGGAGCTCGGGTACTACGTGGTGCCGAGCGAATCCAACTTCGTGTCCTTCGGACGCTTTGCCGATCAGCACGCGGTGTGGCAGGGGTTCCTGGACCGCGATGTCTTGATCCGAGATAACGGCGTACCGGGACTCCTGCGCGCCACGATTGGCCTGCCTGAAGAGAATGATGCCTTCCTTTCGGCCGCAGAGGACTTGGCAGATACAGTAGAGATGATTAACTGAGCCCCTCCTATGGGGCACGATTTGAAGGAGGAGCGTGGGGACGATGAGCGCTGATGAAGCTGCACGCCGCGATGGCGGCGACCGCATTGGCCGCGCCGAGCGCGTTACTGGGGAGACAAAAATCTCTGTAGAAATCAACCTCGATGGCACCGGCCAAGCGGATATTTCGACGGGGCTGCCGTTCTTTGATCACATGCTGAATGCTGTGTGCACCCACGGCTCCTTCGACCTTCGCGTCCACGCCGACGGCGATATCGACATCGATGCCCACCACACCGTCGAAGACACCGCGATTGTTCTCGGCCGTGCCTTCCTGGAAGCATTGGGGGACAAGTCCGGTATCCGCCGTTTCGGGTCCCAGCTGCTGCCCATGGATGAGGCGCTGGTGGAGGCCGTCGTCGACATTTCTGGGCGCCCCTACTTCGTGATGAATGGCGAACCGGAAAACATGGAGTGGCAGGTCATCGGCGGGCACTACGCCACGGTGATCAACCGTCACTTCTTCGAAACCTTTGCCACGCACTCGGCGACGACTCTGCATGTCAACGTGCGGTACGGCCGCGATCCGCACCACATCACGGAGGCTGAGTACAAGGCGGTGGCCCGCGCCCTGCGCCAGGCTACTGAGCGGGATCCGCGCGTGACCGGAGTTCCTTCGACGAAGGGAGCCCTCTAAGCCGTTATGAACTTGTTGGTTCTCATTCTCTTTCTGGTCACCGGTTTGCTCGTCGGCGGCGCGTGGGCGGCGTATCAGAATGGCTCGGTGCTGATGACCGTGGTCGCGGGTGCGCTCGCGGCGGTCTCCGCGATCGCGGCGCTGGCCTGGATGCTTGACATCTTCTCAGCGGGGGTGGCAGCGAAGTGACGGAAAAGACCCCTCAGAGCGTATGGAAGGTCGCCGGCTTTAAGGAAACCATGATCGCGGTGGTTTCCGCCTTCGGTGCCTGGTCGGTCCTGCTTCCAGTGGTGCCCCTGGCCGTGCTGGACTCCGGTGGCTCCGCCACGTTGGCTGGCGCCACCACCGGCGTGTTCATGTTAGCGACGGTGCTTACCCAGATGGCGACTCCGATGCTGCTGCGCATCTTTGGGTACCGTCCGATCATGGCGGCCTCGGCACTGTTGCTGGGGCTGCCGGCATTGGGGCACATGCTGGGCGATGCCGCCCCGATCGCCCTGGGATTCTCCGCCCTGCGCGGCATCGGTTTTGGCGCTCTCACAGTGGCGGAGAACGCTCTCATCGCAGAAATTACGCCGCGGCGTTTGCTGGGCAAGGCCACCGGTATCTTCGGTTTGTTCATCGGTGCAGCCCAGATGGCGTTCTTGCCTTTGGGTCTCGCAGTGGCTTCAGCCTTTAACTACAACACGGTGTATCTCCTAGCCGCTGGCCTTGGCCTGCTGGGATTCTTTACCTGCATTTTGGTACCGCAAATCAAGGCAGCTCCAGTGGGGTTGCCGGACCCAACGGATACCACTCCGCGGGCACCAATGTGGAAGCTTGTGCTCGTCCCAGCGCTCGCTTTGACCAGTTTCTCCGTGAGCTACGGCGTCGCCTCCAATTTCATTTCCCCGGCGGTGCGCGAGCTGGATCCTGAGCGTGGCGCTGTCCTGGGTGGCCTCATGCTGTCCGTGATCGGTGGCGCGGCCATGATTTCACGCTATGTCGCCGGTGTCGTGGCGGACCGCGTGGGCCAGCCAGGCACGTTGATGATTCCAGCCCAGGCTTTCTCAGTCTTTGGCGTGGGTCTAATCGCCGCCGTGCTGTGGCAAGAATGGTCAGTATGGCTGCTCGTCTTCGGCACGGTCATCTATGGTGCGGGTTTCGGCATCGTCCAGAACGAGGCCTTGTTGTCGATGTTCGACCGTCTCCCTCGCGAGCGCCTGTCCGAAGGTTCTGCGGTGTGGAATATCTTCTACGACGGTGGAACTGGACTTGGTTCGACGGTTCTCGGCGCCGTCGTGGCTATGTCCGGATACGATGGCGCCTTCGCGGCTGGTGCCGTCATCATTGCGGTTGGCCTGCTCATGTCCGTGGCTGACCGCGCTTTGGGCAAGACCCGTGTGAGCGAGCTGAATGATATTCAGACTCGCCTGCGCATGATTAGAAGGCCGAGGAGGCCCGGAAAGGAGCCACGATGAGCTCATACGACGTAGTAGTCCTAGATTATGGTGCTGGCAATGTCCGGTCGGCAGTGCGCGCGCTGGAGCGGGTCGGCGCTACCGTGACGGTCACCGCGGACCCCAAGACCGCCGTGGAGGCCGATGGCCTCTTGGTACCCGGCGTGGGGGCCTTTGCCTCCTGCATGGAGGGGCTGTGCGCCGCGCAGGGACCACGGATTATCGGCCAACGCTTGGCTGGCGGGCGCCCCGTCCTGGGAATCTGTGTGGGTATGCAGATTCTTTTTGAGTCCGGTACCGAACACGGCATTCATACAGAAGGCTGCGGCGAGTGGCCGGGGGAGGTCTCCCGCTTGCAGGCTCCCGTCCTCCCACATATGGGATGGAACAGCGTGGAGCTTCCCAGCGGAAGCCGCATGTTTGAAGGCGTGAGCGCGGATGACCGCTTCTATTTCGTGCACTCCTATGCCGCGCGCAGCTGGGAGCTCGAGACCGAGATTACTGAGCCGCCGAAGGTGGCGTGGTCGGAGTATGGCGGTGACCGCTTTGTCGCCGCGGTAGAAAACGGTGCGTTGTGGGCCACGCAGTTCCACCCGGAGAAATCGGGTGATGTGGGCTCGCAGCTGCTAAAGAACTGGATTGGAACGCTCTAAAGAGCCCGCGTGAAAGGTAGACTACCCACCATGAGCTTTACACTGTTGCCCGCGGTTGACGTCGTTGATGGTCAGGCAGTACGCCTCGACCAAGGAGAAGCAGGAACCGAAAAGTCCTATGGATTGCCGCGGGAGGCCGCCCTCAAATGGCAGGCCCAAGGCGCGCAGTGGTTGCACGCGGTGGATTTGGACGCCGCCTTCGGTCGTGGCTCCAATCACGAGCTGCTCGCTGAAATTACGACGAGCGTGGACCTAGACGTGGAATTGACCGGAGGCATCCGGGACGACGATTCCTTGGCGCGCGCACTGGCCACTGGTGCCCGCCGCGTCAATATTGGAACCGCGGCGCTGGAAAACCCAGAATGGATTGCCAAGGTCCTCGCAGAGCATGGCGACCGCATTGCAGTGGACCTCGCCGTCCGGATGGTGGATGGTGAGTGGCGCACACGCGGTCACGGCTGGGTATCCGATGGCGGAGACCTCTGGGAGGTGCTCGAGCGCCTTGACGCAGCTGGCTGCACCCGTTTCGTGGTGACGGATGTGTCGAAGGATGGCACGCTCCAGGGGCCCAATATCGAGCTGCTGCGTGAGGTGGCGGCCGCCACGGACGCCAAGGTGACTGCTTCCGGCGGCATTTCCACTCTCGACGATCTGCGCGAGTTGGCTCTTTACGAGAACGAGGGGATCGATTCCGCCATCATCGGTAAAGCACTCTACGAAGAGCGCTTCACCTTGGAGGAGGCTCTTGCAGCCGTTGCGGAGGTTACCCCGCTGCCGGGAGAGGAATACATCGACCCGATCGAGGAGAAGTAGGCCTATGGCCCCGATGACAGGAACTTCAGCGTCGGATCCGCGCGAACTTGTTGCCTTTGCGGAAGCCGCAGTGGACCAGGTTGATGAACTCTTCCGCAGGGGCCTTGGCGCGGCACCCGCGCGTTTCAAAGGCGAAGGAGACTTTGCTACCGAGGTGGATCTGCTCATCGAACAGCAGTTGCGCCAGACATTGGGCCAGCTCACCGGCATTCCGGTGTTCGGTGAAGAGTCCGGTGGCAACTTGGAGGAGACGGTGTGGGTTGTGGATCCGGTAGACGGAACCGCGAACTACTCGGCTGGGAATCCGTGCTGCGGCATTCTTGTTTCGCTCCTGCACGATGCAAAGCCGGTCGTCGCCGTCGCCGACTTTCCATTGTTGAACCGCCGTGTTGTTGCGGCGCAAGGGATGCCGCTGCGTACGACCGGCGGCCCGGCGACCGGGTTCGGGGGAGGAGAGGAGGCCCTAGGATTCGACGAAGCGCGCGGACACGTGGGCTGCTCCTCGCACCTGCCCACGAGCCTATTCAACGACCTACGAGAGACCGGGCTGCGCCCCCGTATGACTGGGTCGGTAGGGCTGGACAACGCTTTTGTCGCTCAGGGCGTGTTCGACGGTGCAGTGAATTTCTCGCCGCACCCGTGGGATAACGCGGCGGGCGCGCTCATCATTAAGGCTGCCGGTGGCCGCGTGAGCGACCCCGAGGGCAATGAGTGGACTGCACACTCGAAGGGCTTCGTGGGCGGGACCCCGCAGGTGCATGCCACGATTTTGGAGGCCATTGCTCGAAATCCCCGTGGGGACCGCTAAATAGGCCCCGTCCCGGGGCTGAAACCGGTGCTCAGCACTGGCGCTGAATCCCGGACTTATTCTTTAACGTTTTACCGTTTTCCTACTATGCTCATCACCGTTCGGTGGTCCCAAGTGGACTGCTGTTCATCTCACCTTTAGCTATGAGGAGGATTGTCACCATGGCGCTTGCCGTGCGCGTGATCCCGTGTCTGGACGTTGACAATGGCCGCGTGGTCAAAGGCGTCAACTTTGAAAACCTGCGTGATGCCGGCGACCCAGTGGAGCTGGCCGCTCGCTATGGTCAGCTGGGCGCTGATGAGCTGACATTCTTGGATGTCTCCGCGTCCAAGGACGGCCGCGGCACCATGCTCGACGTCGTTCGCCGCACGGCGGATCAGGTGTTCATCCCACTAACCGTCGGCGGCGGCGTGCGGTCGGTGGAGGACGTTCGTGAGCTGTTGCGGGCTGGTGCCGATAAGGTGTCCGTTAATTCTTCCGCCATTGCGCGCCCCGAGTTGTTGCGCGAGCTCGCGGATGTGTTTGGTTCTCAGTGCATCGTGTTGTCCGTCGATGCTCGCCGTGCGGCGGGCTTTCCCAGCGGATTTGAGGTCACCACGCATGGCGGCACACGCTCCGCGGGGATCGACGCTGTGGAATGGGCCAAGCGCGGCGAGGAATTGGGGGTCGGCGAGATTCTGCTGAACTCCATGGATGGTGACGGAACCAAGGCAGGCTTCGACCTCGAATTGACTGAGGCCGTGCGTGCAGCGGTTTCGGTGCCGATCATCGCCTCGGGTGGGGCCGGGAAGGCCGAGCACTTTCCACCGGCTATCGACGCTGGAGCGGATGCCGTGCTCGCGGCTAGTATCTTCCACTTCGGCGAGGTGGAGATTTCCGAGGTCAAGCAGGCATTAGCTGCTGCAGGAAAGGAGGTCCGTCAATGACAGAGGACAGCACTAACTCCGCCAGCACCACGAACGTCGGGGACTATGAGCTGAGCGACGACATTGCCCTGCAGCTCAAGCGCAATGAGGCGGGCCTAGTCCCGGCTATCGTGCAGTCGGAACGAGGTGAGGTACTCATGCTGGCGTGGATGGATGACCACGCGCTGGCTTACACGCTGGCGACGCGCCGCGGGACCTACTACTCACGCTCGCGTCAAGAGTATTGGATTAAAGGGCTGACGTCCGGCAATACCCAAGAGGTAGTGGGTGCGCGCCTAGATTGCGATGGTGACACCATTCTGCTCACCGTGCGTCAGCGCGGCGGGGCATGCCATACCGGCGACCGGACCTGTTTCGACGCGCGAACCCTTCTTGGGGAGGAAGATCATGGCTAAGCGCGGCGGACCCGTACTGATGTTGGTCGGCGCCATCTTGTTGTGGCTATCCTCCCGCATGACGTGGGTGAAGGCGGCGGTCGAAGACGATAAGGCCGGATCGAGCGTGGTGGAGCTATCCGGCTCCTTATGGTCCCTTGAGCTCATCGCGCTGAGCGTGGTGGTCCTGGCCGGTGGCGTGGCTGCCTTCGCTCTCCGGCGGACTGGCCGGCGCATCGTCTCCGTCATCACCGCCCTCGCTGCTGCGGCTGCGGGATGGCGTCCGGTGGCGCTGTTGACCGCCGGCTCCGAGGCGGAGCGTGCCCAGGAGCTTCTGCAAGGCGGGACCAACGATACCTCCGTGGATACGACGACTATTTCCGATTGGGCCGTCGTCCTCACCGCGGACGCGTCGACTGCGGGCCCAGTTCTCGCGCTCGTCGGCGCCGCCCTGGCGCTCTTTGGGGCGGTGCTGGTGGCGAGCAACCCGGGTGCTGATAAACCCCGCACAGCCAAATACGAAACCCCGGCGGTACGGCAGGAGCGCCTGCAGGAAGAACTCGAAACCTCCCAAGATTCCGGCCGCGTGATGTGGGACGCGCTGGATGCTGATATTGATCCCACAGATCCCCGCTCCTCCTAAACTCCCCGTTCCGCCTAAACACACGCGCCGCGACGGCGAGCATAGTGACGGAGAGCCTGGTGAGAAAGGCCCTGTTGCGGGGAACGGGTGCCCCGGATTTCTAGTTAGAGGTGGGGGCGCGCTAGCCTAAATGTGATCTCGAACGCCCCTGTTTCTTTCTTTGAGTCTCCTTCGGGGAAGGGAGGTGGAATCATGCCTACCCCGATCGCCGTCGATCACCTCGTGGCCGGAGTGCTGGCTGATGTAGCCGCGCGGGAGGCCCGTGTCCCGTTCAAGGAAATTAAAGCAAGGTCCCGCGACATGGACGCTCCGCGCGATGCCGCGAAAGCTCTGCTGCGCCCGGGATGCTCTATCATCACCGAAATCAAGCGCGCCGTGCCCTATGGCGGTGAAATTGCCCACTTGGATAGCCCGAAGTCGGTGGCAGAACTGGCACATAGCCTGGAGGAAGCAGGGGTTCATGTGATGGCCTGTCAGACAGATCGTCGCCGCTTCCACGGGTCACTCGAGGACATGCGGGTCGCCCGTGCAGCCGTCGACATACCGATGCTGTGCCGCGACACCATCGTTGATCCCTATCAGATTCATGAGGCGCGGTGTTATGGGGCAGACGCGATTCCCTTGCAGGTGGAGCTGCTCAGTCAAGCTCGCCTCGAGTCACTTCTCGATCGCGTGGAATCCCTCGGGATGACCGCCATCCTGGAAGTCCGCACCTGTGCCGAGGTGGATCGCGTTATCAAGGCAGGGGGAACTGTCGTGGCGATCAACGCGTGGTCATTGGCCTCCGATGCTATTAATCGGGAGGCCTTTTCTGCTATTTCGCCCGGTCTTCCTGAGAGCATCACTCGCATCGCGGTGGGCGGTGTTAATAACCCGCGCAACGTGCTGTCTTATGCCTCGCAAGGTGCTGATGCCATCCTCGTTGGTGAGTCCATCATGGCTGCCCAGGACCCGATGACCTTGGCCCGTTCCTTGGTGGCCGCAGGCCAACATCCTGCGTGCCCTTCGCGTAGAAGCTAAGCGCGTTGTAGCGGCCGTCATTTTCAGGCACACTGTTTCCCGTGCAGATTTACAACCTCGCCAATATTCCTTCCCCGCCACAAGGCGTGTGGCATCTCGGCCCGGTCCCGATTCGTGCTTATGCCATGTGCATCATCGTCGGCATTCTCGTCGCGATGTGGATGACGCTGCGCCGTTATACCGCTCGCGGAGGCAACCCTGACGTGGTGTGGGATGCTGCCCTAGTGGTGATCCCGGCCGGCATCATTGGCGGGCGCCTCTATCACGTGATTACGGATTACGATAAGTACTTTTGCTCCACGTGTGATCCCATCGATGCAGTGAAAATCACCAACGGGGGGCTCGGTATCTGGGGAGCAGTCGCGCTGGGCGCGGTGGCACTGTGGATCATGTTCAAGATTAAGGGTATTCCGTTGGGGCCCTTTGCTGATGCCGTCGCCCCAGGGCTTATCCTGGCCCAGGCCATCGGCCGCTTGGGCAATTGGTTTAATCAGGAACTGTATGGCCGTGAGACCACTGTCCCGTGGGCCCTCGACATCTACTACCGAGTTAATGAAAGCGGCGAGTATGCGCCCATCAGCGGCCGCTCGACTGGGGAAGTAGTGGCCTCTGTGCATCCGACCTTTCTCTATGAGCTTGTGTGGAACGTGGCGGTATGCGTGTTCCTGCTTTGGGCGCACAAGGCGTTCAAGCTTGGCCATGGTCGTGTCTTCGCGCTGTATGTTGCCGGGTACACCGCGGGCCGCTTCGTCGTGGAAAACATGCGTGCGGACGACGCCACGCACATCTTCGGCCTCCGGGTCAACGTCATCGTTTCCGTGGTCTGCTTTGTCGTGGCGCTTATCGTGTATTTCCGGTTGCCGCGCGGGCAGGAATCGCCGGAGGAAGTCGATCCCACCCGCACCACCGAGACTGCGGTGGGCAGTGCTGCCGAGGGTAGCCCCCGGTGAGTCTAAATGGTGACGGTGCGGGTAGTGCCCACCGGAGCAAAGCCTTGAGATTCTGTGGAGTAGCCGGGATCACACGTGGCTTTTGCGGTGCCTAACACGGCAACCTAAAGACCGGTGCGGCGGAACTGAAATGCCCGGATGTGCCCGGTTATTACCGTTTGTAGCTGCAATGTGGGCGTCGCATTTTCCGCTTGGAATACCGGCGTTACGGGTCGAAAACCCGGCATGAGCTTCGTTCGTGGTGGCCGAGACCAGTAAATGGGGGTAGTTTAGGAACCGTTAGAAACTCCCGATGTGAATAAGGCACTCCATGTTGGATAGAAGAACCAAAATCGTTTGTACGTTGGGTCCTGCAGTCGCAAGCAAGGAAGGAATCCTTGGGCTTGTTGAAGCAGGCATGAACGTGGCGCGTCTGAACATGTCCCACGGCGAGCATGCGGACCACGAGGCGAACTACCGCTGGGTCCGCGAGGCCACCGATGAGACCGGCCACGCAGTCGGCGTCTTGGCGGACCTGCAAGGCCCGAAGATTCGCCTAGGCCGTTTCGTCAACGGTGAAGAGATGTGGAAGGACGGCGAAATCGTCCGCATCACCGTTGATGACGTCGAAGGCACGCACGACCGCGTGTCCACCACCTACAAGAACCTGGCGAAAGACGCGAAGCCGGGTGACCGCCTGCTGATCGACGACGGCAAGGTCGCCGTCGTGTGCAAGGAAGTCGACGGCAACGACGTTGTCTGCGAGGTTACCGAGGGCGGACCGGTCTCGAATAACAAGGGCGTGTCCCTGCCGGGAATGGACATTTCTGTTCCGGCGCTGTCGGAAAAGGACATCGCAGATCTTCGCTTCGCCTTGAAGCTCGGCGTAGACATGGTTGCCTTGTCCTTCGTGCGCTCCCCGGCCGACGTGGACAAGGTCCACGAGATCATGGATGAGGAAGGTCGCCGCGTTCCTGTCATCGCCAAGCTCGAGAAGCCGGAAGCAGTCGACGCTCTCGAGTCCATCGTCCTAGCCTTCGATGCCATCATGATTGCCCGCGGTGACCTCGGCGTCGAGGTTCCGCTGGAACAGGTTCCGCTGTTCCAGAAGCGCGCTATCCAGATCGCTCGTGAGAATGCCAAGCCGGTGATCGTGGCAACGCAGATGCTCGATTCCATGATCTCCAACCTGCGCCCGACTCGTGCGGAGGCCTCCGACGTTGCCAACGCAGTGCTCGATGGCGCCGATGCGGTCATGCTCTCCGGTGAGACCTCCGTCGGCATCGACCCCCACAATGTTGTGCGCACGATGTCCCGGATCGTGATGAATGCTGAGCAGGGCGGCCAGGTTCCTCCGCTGACGCACGTCCCGCGCACCAAGCGCGGTGTTGTGTCTTACTCCGCACGCGATATTGCTGAGCGCCTTAACGCGAAGGCTATCGTGGCCTTTACGACGTCCGGTGATACCGCTAAGCGCGTGGCTCGTCTGCACTCCCCGTTGCCGCTCTTGGCCTTTACCCCGCACCCGGCGGTGCGCTCGCAGCTGGCCTTGACGTGGGGCGCGGAGACCTTCTTGAGTGACGCGGTTGAGTCCACCGATGACATGATGGCCGCCATCGATGGGGCGCTGCTGGGGATGGATAAGTACAAGGAAGGCGATATGATCATCGTCATCGCCGGTACCCCTCCTGGAATCTCCGGTAACACGAATATGATTCAGGTCCACGAACTGGGCCAGACCCTGCGCGATAAGTAATACTGTCGCAGATAAGCAGACAGCGCCGCCTCACCCCGGTTGCTTCCTTAACCACTAAGTGGGAAGGAGGAACGGTGGTGAGGCGGCGCTTTGTCTGTGAGGAAAGCCCGTCGAGGGGTTAATAGGCAACAGTGTGTCTATTACCCCCTGTCTATCTAGACGTTGGAAATGGGGGTCGGGGCCAGCTTCCACACCTCGTTGGCATAGTCAGCGATGGTGCGGTCGGAAGAGAAGCGCCCAGAGTAGCAGATGTTGAGCCAAGCCTTCTTGGCCCATGCCATCTCGTCGGCGTCATAGTCGGCAGCCATGCGGTCACGGGTCTCGCGGTAGTCTGCGAAATCTCCGAGGACGTAGTAGGTGTCCTGAGCGTGCTCACCAAAGCCATCGAGCAGCGAGGAGCGCAGATCCCCAAACATCCCGGCATTCTCAGAGCCCAACGTGCCATCGGTAAAGGCATCGAGGACGCGGGACAGGCCCGGAACCGTGTTGTAGAGCTCGCCCGGGTTGTACTCGGCGCGAAGCTGCGGAATCTCCTCGTTGCGGGCGCCGAAGATGTAGGCATTCTCTTCGCCCACTGCCTCGACGATCTCGACGTTGGCGCCATCCATCGTGCCCAGGGTCAGTGCACCGTTCATCATGAACTTCATGTTGGAGGTGCCGGAGGCCTCCTTGCCGGCCACGGAGATCTGCTCGGAGACATCGGCGGCAGGGATGATGTGCTCGGCAGGGGAGACGTTGTAGTTCTCCACAAAGACCACGTTGAGCACGTCCTTGGTGGCCGGGTCGTTGTTGACCAAGTCACCGATGGTGTTGATGAGCTTGATGATGGCCTTTGCGCGAACGTAGCCCGGGGCGGCCTTCGCGCCGAAAATGAAGGTGCGCTTCGGAACGGTTTCGCCGTCGACCTTGATACGGAAGTACAGGTCCAGAATGTACAGAGCGTTCATCAGCTGACGCTTGTACTCGTGCAGGCGCTTGATCTGGACGTCGAAGATCGAATCCGGATCCACCGTGGCGCCTTGGTGTGCCTCAATCCATGCGGCAAAGTCCTGCTTGTTGGCGCGCTTGATGTTGATGAGCTGGCGCAGCACCTTCTCGTCCTCGGCCAAGGAATCCAGTTTGGCCAGCTCAGTCAGATCGGTGACCCAGGCATCGGAACCAGCCTGCTCAGTGAGCAGGTCGGACAGACGCGGGTTGCACATGCGCAGCCAGCGGCGCGGGGTGACGCCGTTGGTCTTGTTATTGAACTTCTCCGGCCACAGTTCGTACCACTCAGACAGCGTGTCTGCCTTGATGATCTCGGTGTGCAGCGCCGCCACGCCGTTGATGGAATAAGCGGCGTAGCAAGCAATCCATGCCATGTGGACGTGGCCATCGGACACCGGGGCCATGTAATCGATGCGGCCCTGGTCGAGGCCGCGCTGGGCCATGTCCTCGCGGAAGCGGCGGTCAATCTCTTCCACGAGCTCCCAGATGCGCCAGAAGAGCTTCTGGAAGATGGAGATCTCCCAGCTTTCCAGGGCCTCTGCCAGCACCGTGTGGTTGGTGTAGGCAAAGGTCTCGGTGACGACCTTCCATGCCTCGTCCCAGCCCATTCCGTGTTCGTCGAGAAGCAGGCGGAGCAGCTCTGGAATGGCAAGCACCGGGTGGGTGTCATTGAGCTGGATGCAGTTGTACTCGGCGAAGCCGGTGAGATCCTCGCCGTGGTGTTCGATGTAGTTGTCGATCATCTGCTGCAGCGAGGCGGACACGAAGAAGTACTGCTGGCGAACGCGCAGAACCTTGCCCTCGTAGGTGGTGTCGTTGGGGTAGAGGACACGGCAGATATCCATGACTCGCTCGCGCTCCACGATGGCCTCGGTGAAGCGCTGCGAGTTGAAGGCGTCGTAATCGAACTCATCGATGGGCTCGGACTTCCACAAGCGCAGCGTGCCCACGTTGTCGGTTCCATAGCCGGTAATCGGCATGTCATAGGGGATAGCGCGGACATCCATGTCATCGAAATGGACCAGGCGCTGCTCGGAGGCGCGGCGAATGATGAAGTCATAGCCATTCTCCATCCACGCATCCGGCTCTTCGCGCTGGAAGCCGTTGTCAAAGGACTGACGGAACAGGCCGTAGCGGTAGAGCAGACCGTAGCCGGTGACGGGGAAGTCTTGGGTGACAGCGGAGTCGAGGAAGCAGGCAGCCAGGCGGCCCAAACCGCCGTTTCCTAGCGCGGCATCATGCTCGGCCTCGAGGACATCGACCAACTCGTGGCCGGTGGCCTGGGTGGCGGCGCGGGCCTCGTCGACGAGGCCGATGTTGGTGAGGTTGTTGAGCAGGGCTCGACCCTGCAGGAATTCAGCCGAGAAGTAGTGCTGCTGGCGGGTGGCGGCGTAGGCGCTGCGGGTGGCTTCCCAGTTGTCCGCAATCTGCTCCATTACCGAGGAGGACAGGCCGGACCAGAACTTGCGGTTGGTGGCAGCGGTGGGGGAGACGCCGGCGGCGGCGCGGACGTGTCCGGGAACTGCGGACTGAAAATCGGAGTGCTGGGGTTGACTCATGAGAATCCTTCACCTTAGGCATAAAAAATGCGGAAAAATACCAACTCCCAAGCTTAACCAGTTCCGTACTCACTCGCAGATCGCGTTGAGTACGGAAAACTAGTTCCCAAGGAAAGACAGCACGGAGGCAGCCCCAGCGCGGGTAGCTGAGCGCATGGTGGGCTCATAGTCCGGAAGGAACGTGGACTGATGGTTGACCGGCGGGTTGTCTAGGAGGTCCTCCGGTGTGGAGCCGATGAACCAGAAGTAATACGGCACGCCCCAGGCCTGCGGGAGGTAGCAGAAATCCTCGGACACGGTGGAGGGCGTGGCAGTGACGGAGAGATCACCGAAGACCGCGTCGAAGGCCGAGCGAACGGTTTCATGTGCGGTGGCGTCGTTGTCGGTGACTTCGCCGTGGGCGAAATACTCGAAGGTAGGTTCAGCGGGGCATCCGCTTGCTTCACATTCAGCGCGCACCATGCGCTCGAGGGAGGCGTAGACTCGCTTGGCCAACTCCGGCTTGTAGTAACGGGTGTTGAGCACCAGCTCGGCGCTGCCCGGAATGATGTTGTTCTTATCGCCCGAGTGCAGCTCGCCTACCGAGATGACGAAGAAGTCATGGGGAGGTACTTCGCGGCCGACGATGGCTTGCAGGCGGGTCACCACCATGGCGGCCACGTAGGACGGATCGATGGCCTCATGCGGCATGGAGGCGTGCGCGGAGCGCCCCGTGATGCGGATGCGGAGGGAGTCGCAACCGGCCAGGATGGGGCCGGCGGTGGACTGCACTTGGCCGGCGGGACCGGGCATGACGTGTTGTCCTAGGCAAACATCCGGGGTGGGGACTCGGTCGGTGAGTCCGTCAGCAATCATGTACTTGGCGCCCATGGATGATTCCTCCGCCGGCTGGAATAGTGCTAGGAAGGTGCCGCGCCAGGCCGCACGGTGGGCGTCGAGAATCGCGCACGCACCGAGCAGTGCGGTGGCGTGTACATCGTGCCCGCACGCGTGCATTGCCCCGTTGGTGGCGGCGAAGGGCACGCCGGTTTCCTCGGCCACGGGGAGGGCATCAAAGTCGGCACGCATGAGGGCGGTGGGGCCGTCGCCATTGCGAAAAATGGCGACGATGCCGTGGCCGCCGATGCCGGTGACGAGCTCGCAGTTGTAGTTCTCTAGTTGGTCGAGGATACGCCCGGCGGTGCGTTCCTCTTCGTGGGACAGCTCTGGATGGGCATGCAGATCTTCGTAGAAGGCGCGTTGCCAGCTGAGATCAACGGCGTCCTCCGAAAGGAGTGCAGTCAGCGTGGAAAGTGTGGGATCTGCCATAGTTACCGTCCTTGAAGTTTGGGTAGGGTTACCTACATGCCAATGATTCACTTTGATGTTCTGGTGCCGGATGCCCAAGCGGAGCGTGTGGCCGAAATCTTTAGCACTGCCACCCGTAAGTTGGTGGAAAACAACTCGCTGGCCTCTGCAGAGGTTACTCGTGTGCCTGAGGCTGTATTCCCAGAGGGGTTGGAAGAGCAGCTGCGCCAGACTTACCGTGAGGAACACGAAGAGCGGGACCTAGAGGGGGCGAGCGTGTATCGCTACGCCATCGCCGTCGATGGCGTGACGGGGTCTGTTAACCAGCTGACGATGGTCCTCGCGCGCCTGCTGACCCCGCATGCGGTGCTGCCGAAGGATCATGTGTTGCTGGAAGATGAGCTCGCCCACGAGCGCCCGGCTATCTTCCCGTGGGCGGTGCAGGTCGCCCCTTAGTCCCGCAGAAAGCTCTAATTCTGGAGGAAGTTCAGCACTAGGCGCTCGGCCGCGGCGCTAAGTTGCTCGGCCACGCTAGCGTGCGTGTCGCCGTCGAGCTCTTCGAGTAGCGTTCCCTGCGGTGCCGGGGCGGTAGCGGAGCCGGCGATGATGCCGAGAGTGGGCGGTCCAGTGAGCTCGGCCAGCGTGCCTACCACCTTTCCGGTGAGTGATTGTTCGTCGAAGCGGCCTTCGCCGGTCAGGACGAGGTCCGCCTCGGCGATGCGGGCGGGAAGATCGAGGGCCTCAGCTACATAGCGGCCGCCCGGCACGATGCGGCAGTGCTCCGAGGTGCCCCAGAGTGTGCGCGAAAGCCAGCTCAGGGCGATGGGGATACCGCCGGCGGCACCAAAGAACTCGGCCTCCGGATCGGTGTCCGTGACCTCGCACAATCGCAGCATCGCGCCGGCCAGGAGCGCGACCTGGTCGCCCTTGGCCCCCTTCTGCGGCCCATACATTGTTGCGGCCTGGATGGGCACGGCGCGGGTATCGGTGACCAAAGTGTAGTCCAACATGGCCGCCTTCATGTTTAGTTGCGCCGTGTCGATGTGGTCGAGGTTGACCAGCGGAGCACCCCCTTTGGGGAGGGCATAGCCGCGGGCATCGTGTGCGGCGGCGCCGAGTGCGGCGAGGATGCCGAGCCCGCCGTCGATGCTGGCGCTACCGCCGAGGCCGAGAACGATGTGCTTGGCGCCGCGCGATTCGGCATCGGCCACCAACACGCCCGTGCCATAGGAGTCCGCATGCAGCGGGTCGAGGGCATCGGAGACAGCAGGCAGCCCAGTGGCGGCGGCGACGTCGATGAAGGCTGTATCGCCGACGAGCTGATAGCTGGCCTCGGTGAGGCGTCCAACAGCATCGGTAGTTGGCAGCGTAATGGTCTGGCCCGCAGTGCCGTGGCGAGCCACGGCGGCACTAGCGAGAACCTCCGCGGTTCCCTCGCCACCATCGGCCGTGGGAAGGGCATGTACCTTCGCCGTGTCGGCATACGGGGAGGAGCTCAGCGCGCGGCGCGCGCCGAGTGCAATGGCAGCAGCGGCTTCGGCGGCGGTGGCGGTGCCTTTAAAGGAATCGGGGGCAACAAGAATGCGCATGTTCACGAGTATATGGCAGAGATGTGAGAAAAAATTTTCGCGCTCTGACCAGCCTTTAAGGCGCGCCGCAGTACGGACGTCTTGCAATTTAGGTCAATTGATAGAAAACTATCGTTTGTTCAATGGATGACGCACCGACCGCGAGGCACGGTGTCGAATGAAAGGATAGCCATGTCCATCGACCAGCAAATCTCCGACTATTACAGCAAGCTCCTCAAGCGTAATGCGGGCGAACCGGAATTCCACCAGGCGCTCGCTGAGGTGCTTGACTCCCTGAAGATCGTCCTCAACAAGGACCCGCACTATGCTGATTACGGCCTGGTCGAGCGTCTATGCGAACCCGAGCGCCAGCTCATCTTCCGCGTTCCATGGGTAGATGACAGCGGCCAGATTCAGGTTAACCGTGGCTTCCGCGTGCAGTTTAACTCCGCCCTCGGCCCCTACAAGGGCGGCCTGCGCTTCCACCCGAGTGTGAACTTGGGCATCATCAAGTTCCTCGGCTTCGAGCAGATTTTTAAGAACTCCCTGACCGGCCTGCCTATCGGTGGTGGCAAGGGCGGTTCCGACTTCGACCCGAAGGGTAAGTCCGATGCCGAGGTCATGCGCTTCTGCCAGTCCTTCATGACGGAGCTACACAACCACATCGGCGAATACCGCGATGTCCCGGCCGGCGATATCGGCGTGGGCGGCCGCGAAATCGGTTTCCTGTTCGGGCAGTACCGCCGGCTGGAAGGCAAGCATGAGTCTGGCGTTCTTACCGGCAAGGGTCTGTCCTGGGGTGGCTCCCTCGTGCGTACCGAGGCTACCGGTTACGGCCTGGTGTATCTGACCTCGGAAATGATGAAGACCCATGGTGAGTCCTTCGACGGTGCCAAGGTTATTGTCTCCGGCTCCGGCAACGTCGCCATCTACGCTGCTGAAAAGGTGCAACAGCTCGGCGGTACCGTCGTCGCGATGTCTGACTCCTCCGGCTACATCACCACCCCGAACGGTGTGGACCTGGAGCTGCTCAAGGAGATTAAAGAAGTCCGCCGCGAGCGCATTTCCACCTACGCCGGCGAAGCGGGTGCGGGCGTGGAGTACCACGAAGGCGGCAACGTATGGGAGGTGAGCGCCGACGTTGCCCTGCCGTGCGCTACCCAAAACGAACTTGACGGTGACGATGCCAAGCTTCTGGTGAAGAATCAGGTCCGCTATGTTGCCGAAGGCGCGAACATGCCCTGTACCCCGGAGGCAGCGCACTACTTTGTGGAAAGCGGCATCGCCTTCGCGCCGGGTAAGGCCGCGAATGCGGGCGGCGTGGCGACCTCCGCGCTAGAGATGCAGCAGAATGCGTCCCGTGACTCCTGGTCCTTCGAATACACCGACCAGCGCCTGCACGAGATCATGTCCAACATCTTCCGCAACATTGACAAGACCTCCAAGGAATATGGCTTGGAGGGCGACTACGTTGCCGGCGCCAACATCGCAGGCTTCAAGAAGGTGGCCGACGCCATGCTGGCACAGGGCGTTATCTAGCCCCGCTCCTGTCCTCTATTGCCAGGTTGAGCCTCCCCGCCTAGCGGGGAGGTTTTCGCCGTTTTGCCCGCGTGGGATACGTGGTGGTGCGCTCTTGCTTGGATAGTCTGGTGCCATGTACCGCGTATTTGAGTCCCTCGATGAACTTGTTCGCAACCTGGAACAGGCCTATGCCGTTCCCATGACCTCCAATTGCATGGTTCCGCGCCACGAGATGCTGGCGCTTCTCGACGATCTCCGCAACGCCCTCCCCGTTGAAATGGATGATGCCCAAGATGTTCTGGACAAGCAGGATGAGATCCTGCAGGGTGCCGAGGAACGCGCGAACCAAATCATCTCCGATGCCAACGCAGAAGCCGATGACACCGTTACCCGTGCGCGCGAGGACTCCGACGCCATGCTGGCTGACGCCCAGCACCGCGCCACCACCATGGTGGCCCAGGCAGAAGATGAGGCCACCAACCTCGTAGAAAACGCGCGCTCTGATGCCGAGCGCACCCGCGCCCAGGCAGATGAGGAGTACCAGCGCACCGTTGCTGCGGGCCAAGCTGAGCAGGACCGTTTGGTCTCTGAATCCGAAGTTGTGCGCCGCGCCGACGACGAAGCGCACCGCATCGTGGAATCCGCCCACTCCGAATCCAACCGACTGCGCACCGAGTGCGATGAATTCGTCGACGCCAAGCTGGCGGAATTCGAAACCACCTTGTCGGATCTCCTGCGCACCGTCAACAACGATCGCTCTGCCCTGCGGCGAGGCGCCGGTGTGCGCTCCCGCGGGGAGTCCCGCGGCGAGGGGCGCACTAGTGCGCGCGAACACCGCGAGCCGGGGCGCCGTGCACCCCGCGCGCCGCGCGACTACTAACGTGAACTAACGCGCGTGCCTCCTCCGCGCGGCGGATACGGGCGGCTTCCTTAGCTGACATGGTGCTCAGTGCTGCGGCAAGTCCGGCGGAGATGAGGCCTGGGAGTGCATAGAGCAGCCACATGATGCCGAAATTCGTGTCTACGGCGTGGGGTTCTGAGAGAGGGCCCCAGGCGGCGTCGGCAAGCATCAGCAACACATCCACCGCCCCGACGGTGAGCATCATCAATCCAATCCCCATGCTGGCGGCCGAAAAGGACTCCCGCGCGCCCCAGGCGATGAGCGCAGCAAAAAGCGAGAACAGCGCTGAAGAAATAATGACAATTGGCCCAAAGTGCAGGGGGAGAAGAGACACGGCGCCGACGATCACACCTGCGAGGGCACTGGCGAGAGCCACGCGGTGCAAGGAAAGGCCGGCATCGCCAAAGATGCTGGGGCGGTGTCGAGTGATGACGTGGCGGCATGCCACCCCGGCAACGGCCAGTGCTACGGCGGGGACAAGGCACTGCAGCGGAAAGCTGAGTGCGAGGTCGCGTGCCGTGGCGGCCAGAGGCGCCGTGCCCGTAGCGGTGTAGCTCATGGGCCTTTAGGCTAAAAGCCTGAAGCGGAAGAATCGAGGCTTTTGTGCAAGTGCTTAAGTGGCTATGACCCTGCGTTCAGGTCCTTGCCAGTCTAGGGCGCAGGGGGCAGCACAGGGTAAGCTGGTGGGCGCTATGAAATCACCATTGAAGTTCGACGTGACGGAATTGCTCCGCAGCCAAGGAACCGAGGCGCTGCCTGAGCACCGCGTGCAGACCGGACCCGCGCCAGAGCGCATCGGCGTGGAAATGATCGGCGTCCCGGAAGGCGCTGAAGTCACGGTGGAAGCCACCTTGACCCCGTTGGGCTCCGGCGTGTTGGTGGACGCTGATGTCACCGGCACCCTCAGCGGCGAATGCGCACGCTGCTTGGCTGAGCTACACCCAGAGATGGATCTCCACGTGTCCCAGGTGTTTTCCGCAGACGAATCCTTCGTCGGCGGGGATGAGATCGAGGAAGAGGATCGCGGTTCGGGCGATGAGGTACCCGAGATTCAGGACGGGATTCTTGACCTCCTGCAGACCGTGATCGATGAGGCAGGGTTGTCCCTTCCGTTTGCCCCAACGTGCGAAGGCGGCTGCGAGGTGGACGTGCCCGAAGGTGTGACCACGGGGGTATCCGGGGAAGAAGAACGCGTTGATCCGCGGTGGTCCGGGCTGGAGAAATTCCTATGAGCAAGAAGAAGAAACTGACCGGTGAGCAGGCCCTTGCCGCAGCATTCGCGGAGGTAGACCACGCCCCGTTGCTGAAAGCACTCGGCGTGGAGCTCAGCGATGAGCTGCTGTGTTTGGCGCTGACACACCGCTCCTTTGCTAATGAGAACGGGCACCTTCCCAACAATGAGCGCTTGGAGTTCCTGGGGGACGCGGTCTTGGGCTTGTCCGTCGCGGCCAAGCTCTACGACAAGTACCCCTCGCGCCCCGAGTCGGATATTTCCAAGATGCGCGCGTCCATCGTGTCGCGCTACGGGTTGTCTGACGTGGCCCGTGAGATTGGCGTGGGCGACCACGTCTTGTTGGGCAAAGGCGAGCAAGCCACTGGAGGACGCGACAAGGATTCCATCTTGGCCGATACCACCGAGGCCATCCTGGGCGCTATTTACCGTCAACATGGCTTCGAGGTCGCCCGCGGGGTGGTGCTGAAGCTGTTCGCCGCCAAGATCGACAACGCCGTGGTGTCCGGTCGGCACATGGACTGGAAGACGACCTTGCAGGAGCTGTGCGCTGAGTTGAAGGCCGCGATGCCGGTCTATTCAGCCACGTCGACGGGTCCTGAGCACGATCAAACCTTCAACGCCGTGGCCACCGTGGCCGGTTTGACCGTCGGCCGGGGGACGGGCCACAACAAGAAGCTCGCTGAGCAGCAGGCGGCGGAGGAAGCGTGCCAAACCTTGCGTGAGACGCCGTTGCTGGTGCAGGGCACCGCCGGCAAAGAAAGCTAAAACACGAGGACTCGATGCCAGAACTTCCCGAAGTTGAGTCCGTCCGCCGCGGGCTCGAGCCTTATGTTGTGGGGCGCTCCTTCGCAGCAGTAGAGGTTCTCCACCCGCGCGCTAACCGGGGCCAGGAAGCGCCGCTGTCCGCGCTGCTGGTGGGCAGGAAGATTGCCGCGGTGGCGCGCCGCGGCAAGTTCATGTGGCTGGAGTTCGCCGACGAGGACCACACTGACCCGGCACGCGATGTGCTCTTCATCCACCTCGGTATGTCGGGGCAGGTGCGGATCGGTGAGGTAGATTCGCCGCATGTGCGTATCGCCGCCGTGCTTGACGACGCCACCCGCCTCAGCTTCGTGGACCAGCGCACCTTCGGCTATTGGCGTCTCGGGCCATGGCTGACCATGGCGCATATCGCTCCCGATCCTCTCGAAGCAGACTTTGACCTTACAGCGGCAGGGCGGCGCCTGCGCGCGAAGCGCACCGCGGTCAAGGTAGCTCTGCTCGACCAAACGGTGCTCAGCGGGGTGGGCAATATCTATGCCGATGAGGCGTTGTGGGCGGCCCAGATTTCTCCGCTCAAGAAGGCTAGCGCCCTGCGGCAGCGCGATGCCGTCGCGGTGATATCCGCGGCCGGTGATGTCATGCGCGCGGCGCTCGCCGTTGGCGGAACCAGCTTTGACGCGTTGTACGTCAACGTCAACGGTGAATCCGGATATTTTGACCGTTCCTTACATGCCTATGGCAGGGGTGGCCAGCCCTGCGATCGCTGCGGTGAGGAAATCGTGAAAACCGTGCTTGGCGGGCGTGGGACCCACTACTGCCCGTCCTGTCAGCGCCGCGGAGAGGGGAGGCTGCCCGCGGCCAACTAGGACGATTCTGGTGTGAGTTATTAATGTGTAACGCATGCAAGAAATCTTCAGCACCGTGATCGGTGTCATTAACGACAGTCTGTGGTCTTATGTCCTGCCATGGCTGCTCATTGCCGCGGGCCTCTTCTTCGGCATCCGCACCGTCTTGGTGCAGATCCGTATGGTGCCGGACATGTTCAAGGCGGTCGTCGAAAAGCCCAAGGGCGTCGGCGCCGATGAGGATGCCGACTATGGCGGAATCTCCGCCTTCAAGGCATTCACCATTTCGGCAGCCTCCCGCGTGGGCACCGGCAACGTCGCGGGCGTGGCCGTGGCCATCTCCGTGGGCGGACCCGGTGCGGTGTTCTGGATGTGGCTCATCGCCATCCTTGGTGGTGCGACTGCATTCGTCGAGTCCACTTTGGCGCAGCTATGGAAGGTGCGCGAAGGGGATACCTACCGTGGTGGCCCCGCCTACTACATGTCCCGCGGCTTGGGCTGGAAGCCTCTGGCGACCATCTTCTCCGTCGCCATCGCCATTACTTTTGGCTGGTTCTACAACGCTTTCCAGACCAACGCTATCTCCGATTCCTTGGCGGCCTCCTTCGGGCAGGATTCCAGTGCTTTCAAGGCAGGCGTGGGCATCGCCGTCGTCGCAGTGTCCGGTCTCATCATCATCGGTGGCGTGCAGCGCATCGCCTCGATGACTCAGTTCATCGTGCCTTTCATGGCCGGTGCTTACCTCATCATGGGCATCATCGTGGTGGTCCTGAACTTTGACAAGGTGCCGGACATGCTTGCCTCCATCATTGGCTCTGCGTTCGGCTTCCGCGAGGCCGCCGGTGCGACCGTGGGCATGGCGATGCTCAAGGGTATCCAGCGTGGTTTGTTCTCCAACGAAGCGGGTGAAGGTTCTGCTCCAAACGCAGCAGCTACCGCGACGGTGTCCCACCCAGTCAAGCAGGGCCTCGTGCAGACCCTCGGCGTGTACTTCGACACCCTGGTGGTGTGTACGATTACCGCCTTCATCATCCTGCTGGGTACTGATTTCGAGCGTTTCGGTTCCGATGCGATTGAGGGTGTAACCCTGACCCAGAATGCGCTCTCCGGTGTGGTGGGTGAGTGGGGCATCCACTTTGTCACCTTCATCCTCTTCTTCCTCGCCTTCTCCTCGATTCTGGGCAACTACTACCTTGCCGAGTCCAACGTGGAGTACCTCTCTGAGAAGAAGTCGGTGCTGTGGATCTTCCGTCTCATCGTGTTGGCCTTCGTCTTCTACGGTGCAGTGGCCCCGCTGGGCACCGTGTTCGACCTGGCCGATACCGGCGCTGCCATCATGGTTCTGCTCAACGTGTGCGCCATCGTGCCGCTGTCGGGCGTGGCCATCAAGCTGTTGAAGAACTACAACGAACAGCGCCGCAAGGGCCTGGATCCCGTCTTCCACCGTGATATGCTGCCGGAACTGCAGAACGTCGAGTGCTGGGATGGCACGGATCCGGTAACCCGCCGCAGCGCGGAGGACCGCCGCCGTCTCAAGCACGAGCATGACTTGGGTGACCGCACGAACTTGAGGGAGTACTAGATGACGCAGCAGGCAGCGGCCACAGGGAATGAGCGGCTCACGGCTTTCGTCCATGGCCACGTCCAAGGCGTGGGCTTTCGCTGGTGGACGCGTTCCCGGGCACTCGAACTAGGGCTGGCAGGACACGCGACGAACCTGCAGGATGGCCGCGTCCAAGTGGTTGCTGAAGGGCCGCGTGCTGATTGCGAGAAGCTGCTGGCCTTGCTGCGTGAAGAACCGTCGACCACCCACCGCCCAGGCGTAGTGAACGCCGTGGTGGAGCAGTGGGCCGCACCGCGCGGTGAGTCGGGCTTCATCGAGCGCTAAACTAAACCGAATGCACCTCAAATCGCTCACGCTCAAAGGATTCAAGTCCTTCGCGTCCGCGACGAACCTGAAATTCGAGCCCGGCATCTGCGCCGTGGTGGGCCCAAATGGCTCGGGTAAATCGAACGTCGTCGATGCGCTCGCGTGGGTCATGGGTGAAGGCAGCGCCAAGACGCTGCGCGGCGGCAAGATGCAGGACGTCATCTTTGCCGGCGCCGGGGACCGCAAGGCCCTCGGCCGCGCCGAGGTTACGCTGACGATTGACAATTCCGATGGCGCCTTGCCCATCGAGTATTCGGAGGTCTCCGTCACCCGCCGCATGTTCCGGGATGGCGCGAGCGAATATGAGATCAATGGGGCGAAGGCGCGCCTCATGGATATTCAAGAGCTGCTGTCTGATTCCGGCATTGGCCGCGAGATGCACATCATCGTGGGCCAGGGAAAGCTGGCGGAGATTCTGGAATCCCGCCCGGAGGATCGCCGCGCCTATATCGAAGAAGCCGCGGGCGTGCTGAAGCACCGTCGCCGCAAGGAAAAAGCGCAGCGCAAGCTGACCGGCATGCAGGCCAACCTGGATCGCCTGCAGGACTTGACCGATGAGCTGGGCAAACAACTCAAGCCCTTGGCGCGCCAAGCGGAGGCCGCCCAGCGCGCAGCAACCGTGCAGGCGGATTTGCGGGATGCCCGCCTGCGTCTTGCCGGCGACCGCGTGGTGCGGTTGCGCGCGACATTCGACGACGCTGAAAAGCGCGCGGCGGTGCTCGCCGAGCAGGTCGAGGAAGTGACAGCCCAGCTGGAAGAGGCGACCGAAATCCAGCTCGAGGTAGAAGCCGAGTTGGGGGATGTCACTCCGCGCGCGGAGGCCGCGCAGAAGCTGTGGTTTGAGCTCTCGACGCTGTCGGAGCGTATCTCCGCTACGCAGCGCATCGCGGCCGAGCGCGCCAGCAACGTTGGCTCACAGGTCGCCTACGCGGGCCAGGATCCGGATGAGTTGGAGGCACGCGCCCAGCGGGCCGACGAGGAGCATGATGAGTTGCTGGCCGCGGCCGAGGAGGCGGCGGAGCGTCTGGAATCGATCCGGGAGGAAGTGGCTGAGCGCCGGGAAGCCTTCGAGGCTGCTGATAAAGAACACATGGCGCAACTGCGCGCCATTGCGGATCGCCGTGAAGGCGTGGTTCGCCTCATCGCCGCCGAGGAGAACTTGGCGGGTCAGGTCAGCTCCGCGGAGTCCGAGTTGGCGCGACAGGAAGAGACCTTAGCGAATACGAAGGCGCGCACTAGGGGAGCGCAGGCGGAAGCCGATGAGGTGGCGGACAAGCTGGAGCACTTGGCTGCTGAGCGTGAGCCGCTGGAGGAAGCACATGTGCGCGCGGCCAGCGAATCTGCTGCGGCCGATAAACGCTTGGAGCAGCTGCGTGATGCCCAGCGGGAGCACGAGCGAAGCGTGTACAGCTTGCGCGCTCGGATCGACACTCTGGGCCAGACCGTTCCGGAAGCGCTGGATCTCGGTGAGGGCTTTAAACCTCTCGCGGAGTTCATCTCCACGCGTTATGAGACGGCCGTTGCCGCTGCGCTGGGTTCTTTCGCCGAAGCACAAGCCGGCGCGGTGAGCGGGGACATCGTGCGCGACTTGGCGCAGGCGAGCCGCACGCCGCTGATCGACGTCGCCGCGGAGCCCACCGGTTCAGCCTGGCGCCTTGACGCGGACTTGCCTTCCGGTGCTCGCTGGCTGCTGGACCAGATGGTCTTGGTCCCAGAAGTCTCAGCGGCGGTGACGCGCTTGCTCTCCGACGTGGTCCTCGTCGACGACTATGCCGCAGCCCGTGAACTCATCGCGGAGGATCCGCGCCTGCGAGCTGTGACCCCTGAGGGCCTGCTCGTCGGCGAAGGTTGGGTAGAGGCCGGAACTGGAGCTGCCTCAACGGTGGAGGTGAGCGGCCAGATTGCGGAGGCCGAGCAACAGCTGGAGACCGCCACCCATGAGCTGGAAGAACTATCCGGCACGCTGGAAGGCGCGAAGCTGGCGGCGGACGATGCGCGCGTGGGTGCGGCGAGCGCCAAGGCCGCGCTACGGGAACACGATCACGAGTTAGAGGCGTGGAAGCGCGATCACCAGCGCTTGCTCAAGCAGTACGAAGCAAACAAGGCTGAGCACGAAAAGGCCGCCGCCCGCGCCACGGATATCGAGGTGCAGTTGGCCCGCCTACGCGAGGAACTGGCGGAGGCGCGTGACCGCTTGTCGCGCGTGGACGCTGAAGAGCAGGCTGATGAACCCTCCTCGGTGGAACGCGATGCTGCCTCGACGGCCCTGGAACAGGTCAAGGCCATGGAGGTGGAGGCCCAGCTGGCGGCCCGCAGCGCCGAAGAGAAGGTCGGCCAGGCGGCCGGCAGGGGAGAGGCTCTGCGGCGCCAAGCCCAGCACGAGCGCCAGGCCAAAGCTCGCCACGATCAGGCCATGGCCCGCCGGCAAGCGCAGGCGAGGTTGGCGGGGGCCGTCGACAAGCATGCCCAAGATTTGGCCGCCCGGACCGCGCAGGCACTCGAGCGGGCCGCCGAGGAACGCGATGAGCTGGTCACCCAGCGCGGCGTGCTGCAAGGCCGTGCACAATCGGCGAAGCAAGCGGTCTCCTCGACCCGCCAGCAGCTGGATCGCTTGACCGACTCCGCGCATAACTCCGAGATCGCCCGCAGCCAGGCGCAGGTGCGCGTGGATGAGGCCGAGGAAAAAATCGTGGAGCAGCTCGGCATTGCGATTCCCGACCTGCTCAAGGACTACACCCCGGGTGAGGATTTCGATCGTTCCGCCGAAACTAAGCGGTTGAAGCAGGCCGAGAAGGACCTCAATTCCTTGGGTAAGGTCAACCCGCTGGCTTTGGAGGAGTACAAGGCACTGGAGGAGCGCTACAGCTTCCTGTCCACGCAGCTGGACGATGTCATCCAAGCGCGCAAGGATCTGACTGGCGTTATCGAAGATGTGGACGCGCAAATCCTGCAGCTGTTCACGGATGCCTGGCACGACGTGGAAGCGGAGTTTCCCAAGGTCTTTCAGACGCTATTCCCCGGAGGCGAGGGTCGCCTCATCCTCACGGAGCCGGATGACATGCTGGCTACCGGCATCGAGGTGGAGGCCCGCCCGCCGGGTAAGAAGGTGAAGCGCTTGTCGCTGTTGTCTGGTGGCGAGAAGTCCTTGACAGCCCTGGCTATGCTCGTGGCGATTTTCCGCGCGCGCCCCTCACCGTTCTACGTCATGGACGAGGTGGAAGCCGCGCTTGACGACGTCAACCTGCGCCGTCTCATCGCCCTTTTCGAGGAGCTGCGTAAGGATTCTCAGCTCATCGTCATCACCCACCAGAAGCCGACGATGGACGTGGCCAACGTGCTCTATGGCGTCACGATGCGCGGCGATGGCGTGACGCGCGTGATTTCGCAGCGCATGTCCCGCGCCGGTGAGGCGCCGGGCACAGCACAGGCGGCGGAGGATGCCGCGCGCCTCGGTGTGGATGCCCCGCGCTAGGGCGGGGCTTGCGCCCAGCACTTTTCACCCTCCTTGTCGTGCCGTACGTGGACAACCCTGGCACTATGGAAGGCATGAATACTACTTTTATGTGGATTGCGATAGCAGTCATCGTCCTGATTCTGCTCGTGGTCTTGTTCGTTGTCCTAGGCAAGAAGCGCGGCGAATCAAAGAAGGTCTCCTTCGTAAAACCCGCGGAGGAGCCGAAGGAGCTGACCCAGCAGCAGAAGTCCGGCAACTACCAAGCCAAGTCTGGTTTTAATTTTGCCCCGGCTGGCGGCGGTGCAGTTAAGGAGCCTGTCACCGCCTCGAAGCCCGAGCAGCCGGCGCCACAGCCGCCAGTTGCCGAGCAGCCCGCGCAGGCCCCGGCTGAGCCCAAGCCCAAGCCTGAGCCGCAGGCGGAGCAGCGTGATGCCACTGATCTGGCGAATGCTCAGCTCAAGGGTGAAGAGGAGACCCCGAAGGCAGCGAAACCTGCGGCGGAACCGAAGCCTCAGGCAGAGCCTAAGCCGGAACCCGTCGGAGACGCGAAGCCGGTGAGCGAGCCGGAACCGGCTGCGCAGAACGAACCGGCAAAGGAAGAAGAGGATAAGGATTCTTCCGCTGGTGTAGCCGCTGCAGGAGCTGCGGGCGCTGCCGCCGCTGGTGCTGCCGTATCCGGCGCCGCTGCTGTTGACAAGGATGACGAAGACACGGAAGAGGATGTCCCGGCCGCCGAACAAGAGATTGCTGAACCGGAGCCGGTAGTTGAGACTCCGAAGGTAGAGGAGGAACCGGAGGTACCTGAGGCTCCGGCCGAGGAGGAGCCTTCCGCCCAGTCTGAGGCCGAAGAAGAGGTAGAAGCACTGCCTGAGCCAGAAGCACCGGCCGAGTCTGAGGAAGCCGAAGCAGAGGAGGCCGCCGCGGCAGCGGGGGCGCAGGCGGCGTCGGCAAGCGCGGCACTCGAGGCTGAGCCGGAGGAGCTCGAAGTATCCGACGACGCCGAGGTTGTCGAGGCCCCGGCAGCCCAGCCGCAGGAGGACATTGCGCCGGCTGCCGGCCGCTTGGGCAAGCTGCGCGGGCGTCTGTCGCGCTCGCAGAACGCCATTGGCCAAGGCCTCATGGGCATTCTTTCTGCTGGTGACCTTGATGATGATGCCTGGGAGGAAATCGAAGACACCCTCATCATGGCGGATCTGGGTACGAAGTCCACCATGCAAGTTACCGACTCCCTGCGTGACAAGATTGCAGAGCGCGGAGTCAGTTCTGAGGCCGAAGCGCGTGCGATGCTGCGCGAGGCCCTCATCGAGGTGGGCCACCCGGAGATGGACCGTTCTATCAAGGCCATGCCGAATGAAGGCAAGCCGGCCGTCATTATGGTCGTCGGCGTCAACGGCACCGGCAAGACCACCACGACCGGCAAGCTGGCCCGCGTGCTCGTGTCCATGGGGCACAACGTCTTGCTCGGCGCGGCGGATACTTTCCGTGCAGCGGCTGCGGACCAGCTGGAGACCTGGGGCCGTCGCGTGGGCGCTACGACTGTCCGCGGCAAGGAAGGCGCGGACCCGGCCTCCGTGGCCTTTGATGCCGTGGCCGCTGGCGTTGACCAGGGCGTCGACGTTGTTCTCGTTGACACCGCTGGCCGTCTGCACACCTCCGTGGACCTTATGGACCAGCTGGGCAAGGTCAAGCGCGTGGTGGAGAAGAAGACCGAGGTTGATGAGGTCCTGCTTGTACTGGATGCGACGGTGGGGCAGAACGGCCTGACCCAGGCCCGTATCTTCCGTGATGTTGTTGATATCACCGGCGTTGTCCTCACGAAGCTGGATGGCACCGCCAAGGGCGGCATCGTCTTCCAGGTGCAGGAGGAACTGGGCGTGCCGGTCAAGCTCGTGGGCCTCGGCGAGGGTGCAGATGACCTCGCGCCGTTTGAGGTTGAAGGATTTGTTGATGCCTTGCTGGGGGAGAAGTAAGTCCTTATAGATCCCTGGGCTAGACCTAAGTTCTTTCGAGACGTAGCGCCTCCTTTGTGGGGCGCTTTCGTCGTCTTCATCCCATTAAAGATGTGCTTTGGGGGAGGTCACAATGATACTCTGGGAAAGTCCTGTCTATGTGAGGCTGATTAAACAGCCCTAACAACGGTTCGTGAGGCTACTCTTCCGTGACACTCCTGTATGTTGTCCTCCTCGCAGCTGTCGCAGTGGCGCTTGCACCAGTAGCCGTCAAGGTTGCTGATCGCGCAGCCGGCTACCCGCTAGCCGGCATTTTTATTGTCGCCGCGGCACTGTTGGCTAAAGAATTTCCGGCGCTTGCCCGTGGCGAAGAACTGACCTATTCCGTGACGTGGGTGCGCGATGTGATCGCGCCCGGTGTTGATGTCAACCTCGCCTTCCGCGGCGATGCACTCGGCATCTTCTTCGCCATGCTGGCTCTCGTCATCGGTGCGGTGGTGTTTACTTATTCTGCGGCTTACTTGCCTAAAGGAAAAGGAAACGTCAGTTTTTATGTCCTGATGACCGCGTTTACGCTGTCGATCCTCCTGCTCGTGCTCGCTAACGACGTCGTGGTGCTCTTCCTTGCCTGGGAGCTGGTATCGCTGGCGTCGTTCATGCTCATTGCGCGCAGCGGTAAGTCAGGTGAGGCGGGTTCGCAGCGCACGTTGATCCTTACCTTCGTTGGCGGCCTCACCTTGCTATCGGGCGTGGCGATTGCTGCAACCGCAGCGGGGACGACGAACCTTGAGGGCATCTTGGCCTCCGACGTGTGGGCGGAGCGCCCAGGCCTGACCGCCGGGGTTGCCGTGCTCATTGCGGTATCGGCATTTACCAAGTCTGCACAGTTCCCCTTCCACTTCTGGCTGCCGGAAGCCATGGCGGCCGCGACGCCGGTCTCGGCCTTCCTGCACGCGGCAGCAGTGGTTAAGGCCGGTGTCTACCTGTTGATTCGTTTCTCCACCATCTTCCACGATGTTGCCGTGTGGAACTGGCTGCTCATCGTCGCCGGTATGGGTACCGCCGTGATGTCGGCGGTCTTCGCCGTGCAGAAGACGGACTTGAAGAAGCTGACCGCGTACTCCACCGTGTCCCACCTGGGATGGATCGTGGCCACGATTGGTGTGGGCACGCCTTTCGCCATTGCGGCGGCGCTCGTGCACACGCTGGCGCACGCGCTGTTTAAGTCCTCCATCTTCATGCTCATTGGTGTCATCGACCACGAGGCCGGTTCCCGCGATATCCGCCGCCTCGGCGTGCTGTGGAACAAGATGCCGTGGACCTTCGGCTCCATGCTCATCGGCGCTGCCTCCATGGCGGCGGTCCCGCCGCTGTTTGGCTTCGTGTCGAAGGAAGGGATGCTTACCGCCTTCGAAGAGGCTCCCATCGGATCGACCGGCCAGGTGCTGTTGCTCATCGTCGCCGGCGTGGGTGCGTTCTTCACGTTTACTTACTCCGCCAAGATCGTCTTCGGTGCCTTTTTCGATGGCCCGCGCAACATGTCGCATGTCCATGAGGCACCGGTTCGGCTGTGGCTGCCCGCGGCTCTGCCGGGCGTGATGTCGGTTCCGATCATCTTCGTTATGGGAGCACTCGATAAGCCGCTCGATAACATCGTGGCGGCCATCGGTATGGAGGGCCATTCCCACCTTGCGCTGTGGCACGGCCTGAACGTCCCGCTGCTTATTTCTGTGATGGTGCTGATCGCTGGCATCATCGCGTTGTTCTTCCGCGGGCCGCTGTGGACCGCGATGGAGGAGCGCCAGCTCCTGCCGCGCACCGGTAACCAGATTCTGAAGTGGATCCAGGATGTGTGCGCAGCCTTCGGCCGTTTCGTTGGCCGCATGTCCGATACCCACAACCCGTCGAAGCTGATCCTGCCGATCATCCTCCTAGTCATCATCCTTGCGGGCTCCACTCTGGTGTCCACGGGTGTCGACGGTGTGGCTCTCAACCCGCGCGTGGATGGCCTTGATAATCCGTGGGACCTGCTGCCGCTGGGCATCGTGGCGCTGTCCATGTTTGGTCTGGTTCGTACACGCAACCGCCTCACCGGTGCGGTCATGATTGGTACCGCGGGAACCGGCGTGACCTTGCAGATGTTCTTGCTCGGCGCACCCGACGTGGCCCTGACGCAGTTCACGGTGGAGGCGCTGTCCGTCATCGTCATGATGATGGTCCTGCGCTATCTGCCGGAGAAATTCCACCCAGTACAAAACAACAACCGCAAGGTGGGTTCCATCGTGGTGGCCGTGCTCGCTGGGCTCACCGCATTCCTGGGCGTGTGGGCGCTGATGGGGCGTCACGAGCGCTCGGACCTGGCCATGTGGTACCTCAACAACGCTCCGGATATTACTGGTGGCGACAACGTGGTGGCCACCATCATCGTGGAGTTCCGTGCACTCGATACCCTGGGTGAGCTGTCGGTGCTGGGCATGGCTGCCGTGGTTATCGCTGCGGTCACCTCGACGCTGCCGCGCTTCCCGTTCACCTCCGGTACGCGTCCGGCGCCGTTCGGCCAGTCGCAGCTCAACTCGGTGCCGCTGCGCAAGGGCATTGCCGTGGCCATCCCAATCCTGGTGGTCATGTCCTTCATTGTCTTCTACCGTGGCCACCAGGCTTCCGGCGGCGGCTTCCCGGCGGCGCTCATCATGGGTGCGGCCATCGGCCTGACCTACCTGTCCCGCGGTACCGATGAGATTGTCTTCGGGCGCATGACTCCGATTCACCTCACCGGCGTGGGCATCATCGTGGCACTGGTGGCAGGCTTCATCGGCTACATCCCGACGTCGCATAGCTCCGGCGGTTTCCTCACAGCCATCCATGGCCACGCCCTGGGGCAGCACTGGACGACGTCGCTCATCTTCGACCTCGGCATTTACCTTGCGGTGTTGGGCATGCTCACCATGGCCATCAACGCTTTGGGCGGTTACCTGCGCCCGGGCACCGAGCGGGACTACTTGCCGTGGGTTCATGACGATGATTCCGCGCTGCCGAATACCCCGCGCGTGGTCATGGAGGATGTCGACGACCCGTATCCCGAGTCCATCAACCCGTCTTCGGACCCAACGGCGTTGCTCAATGACTCCGAGGCACGCCACCGTGCGTCCTCGTCCCACCGAATCTCGGCTCAAGAGGAGAAGAACTCATGATCCTCGCACTGACCATTGCTTTGCTCATCGGTAGCGCCGTCTACCTCATCCAGCAGCGCGGCCTCGTGCACATCGTGCTGGGCATGATGGCCTTCGGCCATGGTGCCAACCTCATGCTCCTGGCCACCGGCGTGTACTCCTACCGTGGAGAGTCCTTTCCCTCGCAGGTGGGCATGGACCAGATGGCAGACCCGCTGCCGCAGGCCTTCGTCCTGACCGCCGTGGTGATTTCCATGGCTACCTCGACCATCCTGCTGACCATGGCGGCGATGGGCGCGAACGACGACACGGATGTTGTTGAGCCGGTGGATGACAACACCATTGACCACGCTTTCTCCACGCTGGGACGCGACACCCAGAACCGGGAGATTCTGGAGCGCTCGGCTAACAAGATGGATCGTTTGAAAGAACTCGAACAAGAGGAGGACAATTAGATGTATGACACCGTAAGCGCCCTCCTCCCGCTCTTCCCAGCGGTTCCCCTCGTATCGGCGGCGCTGGCGCTCCTCGCGCCATGGAGCCGCGTGCGCGATGCCATCATGCTCATCGTTCCGGGCGTGGGTATTTTCGCCTCCTTTGCGCTGTTGCTCTACACCATGAGCAACGGAGTGGTGGCGCACAGCGTGGGTAACTACCTGGGCAACGCGGGTATTGCCTTCGCCGCCGATACGTTCTCGGCACTCATGCTCATCACGACGATGATCGTGGCCTTCGGTGCCAACTGGTTTGCCATCGTGGGCGGTGAGACCAAGTCTCGCTACTACCCGTCGCTGACACTAATCCTTATCACTGGTGTGTGCGGCGCCCTGCTGACCGCTGACCTCTTTAACTTCTTCGTGTTCATCGAGGTCATGCTGCTGCCGTCCTATGGCCTCATCACGATGTCCGGTACCTGGTCGCGCTTGGCTGCCGGCCGCGCCTTCGTGCTGGTGAACTTGTTCGCCTCCACGCTTTTGGTGGTCGGCGTGGGCTATATCTACTCGGTGACCGGCGTGGTCAACCTGGCGGCGCTCACGGGCGCTGCCGCCGGCAACGGCCCGGTGACGGTGGCCTCGGGCATCATCGTTATCGCCATCGCTGCGAAGGCCGGCGTGTTCCCCGTGCAGTCCTGGCTGCCACGGACCTACCCGGGAACATCGGCTGCGGTCATGGGCTTGTTCTCCGGCCTGCACACCAAGGTCGCGGTGTACATGCTGTACCGCCTGTGGGTGCAGCTGTTCGACATGGACCAGCGCTGGGGAACACTCATCATCGTCATCATGATCATCTCCATGGTGGTGGGGTCCTTCGGCGGTTTGGCTGAGAACTCTATCCGCCGCGTGCTGGGCTACCAGATGCTCAACGGTATGCCCTTCATCCTGGTGATGATGGCCTTTACCACCCACGATGCACAACGCGCACTGGCCGCCGGAATCCTGTACACCATCCACCACATGCTCACGGTGGGCTCCCTCATCTTGGCCTCCGGTGCCATTGAGGAGACCTACGGCACGGGCGGGCTCAATAAGCTTTCTGGCTTGGCGCGCCGCGATCCCATCATCGCGTGGATCTTCGCCGCCGGTGCCTTCTCTGTCGTGGGCTTCCCGCCCTTCTCCGGCATGTGGGGCAAGGTTCTCATCGTCGCGGAAATCGCCCGTACCGGCGGGGGATGGGCCTGGACCGTTATCGCGGTGATTATCATCGCGTCCTTCGCGGCGTTCCTTGCCATGTTGCGCGTGTGGCGCCGCGTCTTCTGGGGCAAGGACCTGCCCAAGGAGAAGGTGCCCGATGAGCTGGTGATCCGCAAGAAGCTGATGGCGCCCTCGGCCGCGCTCATCTTGGGCTCGCTGACCATGTTTATCCTCTCCGGGCCGGTCATTAGCATCACCATGGAAGCTTCTGCAGACTTGTTGGATACGGAGGCCTACGCACACGCTGTGCTTGGCGACGACCCCGTAGCCCTACCCGATATCGACTCCCTTCAGGAGGGCCGTTAAATGAAGACTGCGTTGCATGCTGTTGGCTACGCGCTGTGGCTGATCAAGGAAATCTTCGTCGCGGGCTTTTCATTGGCCGCAGAATCCTTCAAACCGCAGAACAAATACCGCCCCGTGGTGCTGCGATATCCCTTGCGCGTGACGAGCGCGTGGGAGATCTTCTGGTTCACCTCGTCCATTACCGCAACCCCTGGAACCTTGTCACTGGGCTTGCGCGAGCCGATCGCGGAAGGCCTGCCGCGTATCGTGCTGGTTCAAGCGGTCATGGGGGATGACCCAGCCAGTGTTATGGCGGATCTCGCGGACATGGAGGAGCGCCTCGCGCCACGGGTGAAGGGCATTGACTATGGCGTACCTGGCCAGGGCCCGACGGAGGAACTTGCCCCGACCTTCTACGAGTACACGCTCGATACGCTGGGCCGTCACATGCGCGCACCGGACATCGCGAAGTCGGATGATACCCCGCTGGCCGCGCACGATGTGGAGAAGTACTCCGTGTGGCCCTTGCGCCAGGTTGCACAGAACAAGGATGCCCGAAAGGATGATAAGAAATGATTGATTTTTCCTCGATGAGCGCCTTTCAATGGGTAGTCTTTGTCTGTATTTTCCTCATCGGCGCATCGGTGTGCGTGGCGTTGGTATTGGCGTTGCGCTCCCGCGACGAGCTCACCCGCACCGTGATGAGTGACATGGTCTTCTATGGCATGTTGTGCATGTATATCTCGTGGGCCATGACTAATCACGCGTCCATCGTTTACGACATCGCCATGCTCGCGGCTATAGCGGCCGGCGTGCTGCCGACGTTGTCGATGGCCCGTATCATCTCGAAGGGTAGGAGGTAAGACCATGACTATCGCGGAGATTATCGCCTCGATTCTGTTGGTCGTAGCCACGGTCTTGGTCATTGGGACCGCCATCGCCTTGTGGCGTGCGCCCGATGCCCTGACCCGCGTCAACCTGCTGGGGCCGACGGTCGGTTTGGCCGTTCCGCTGCTGCTTGTGGCGAAGTTGGTCGTGGATTTTGCTGAGAACGGGTTTTCCCTGTGGTCGCTGATCAAGGTCATGATCGCGTGTTTCGGCGTGTGGATCATCGCGTCGGTGGGCTCCTTCTACATGGGCCGTTCCATCTACGGCGTGACCGTCACCGACGTGAAGTATGCCAAGCGTATGCGCGAGCGTGAGCAAACGGTAAAGGCTTCCGAGGACGAGCTCTAGGGCGCGTGCTGGGACAAGCGGCGAGGAGAGTGCTTCCCTCGCCGCTTTTTCGATCTTAAGTGTGATCTGCAGCTCACTTTCCTTCCTAATTCTATAGTGCGATAGGTATATTAAGTCCCGTTACCTATCAAGCTATAGAAACGAGGTTGGTTGACGTATGACTCCTGAAGCATTTTCTTCCGGCGACGCAGCATGGATGCTCATCAGCGCATCCTTGGTGCTGCTCATGACCCCCGGATTGGCGTTGTTCTACGGCGGAATGGCGGGCAACCGTCACGTCCTCAACATGATGATGATGTCCTTCGGCGCACTAGCGCTCGTCCCCGTGCTCTACGTTCTGTGGGGGTGGTCCATGTCCTATGCGGAAAGCTCGCTGGCCGGTATCGTGGGCAACCCGTTTGAAGCCTGGGGGCTACGCGGCCAAATCACCGGGCCCTCCGCCGAGTACCTTGCCGGCAGTGCTGGTTACCCCAACATCATCGACATCGGTTTTCAAACAACCTTCGCCATTATTTCGACAGCCATCATCTCCGGAGCCCTCGCCGGCCGCGTGAAGTTCTCCGCGTGGCTCACCTTTGCGGGCGTGTGGATCACCTTCGCCTACTTTCCGCTCGCTCACATGGTGTGGGGCGGGGGAGTGCTCTCCCATGCCCCGCGTTCCCTCGCAGCGTGGCTCTTCGGTGTATCAAACGGTGAGGCTCTCATTGCTCCCATCGACTTCGCGGGCGGCACCGTCGTGCACATTTCCGCCGGCGCGGCTGCCCTGGTTCTGGCTATCGTCGTGGGCCCGCGCGCGGGCTTCCCGAAGCACATCGATAGGCCCCACAACCTTCCGATGGTGATGCTGGGCGCTGCGCTTCTGTGGTTCGGCTGGTTCGGCTTTAACGGCGGTTCCGCTTTCGCTGCGGACGGTTTTGCTGGCCTGGCATGGCTCAACACCACTGTTGCAGCGGCCGCAGCGATGCTCGGCTGGATGCTCGTGGAAAGAATCCGGGACCACGCCGCGACTTCTCTCGGCGCTGCATCCGGCGCGATTGCAGGTCTTGTCGCCATCTCCCCGGCCGCAGGAGCACTCAGCCCGCTCGGTTCCATCGCCCTCGGGTTCCTCGGCGGCATTATCGCCTGCCTGTGTATCAGTCTGAAGTACCGCTGGGGCTTCGATGACTCCCTGGACGTCGTCGGCGTGCACCTGTGCGCTGGCCTGTGGGGAACCATCGGGTTGGCCTTCTTCGCCACGGATAACGGCATCCTCACCGGTCACCTCTCGGAAGGCTTCAAGCTGCTCGTCGTCCAGGCGGTCATCGCGCTCGTCGCCATGCTGTTCTCCGCTGCCGTTACGCTGGTTGTGGCGCTCCTCATCCGCGCCACCCTGGGGTGGAGGGCCGATGATGAAGACCAAGGCATCGACCTGAGCGAGCACCGCGAGTCCGCCTATGACTTCCGTGAGTCCGTGGCGTCTCACCGTCGCCACACCCACGACGCTAGGATTAACCCTGCACCTACCGTCCAGCCGCGGGTCGACACCGCCGGAGCTAAGGAGTAACAGATGAAGCTCATCACTGCCATCGTCAAACCGTTCACGCTGCCGGACATCCGTGAAGCCCTCGAACAGCACGACGTGCACGGCCTGACCGTGACCGAGACCCAGGGTTTTGGTCAGCAGCGCGGCCACAGCGAGGTCTACCGCGGCGCCGAGTACGCCACCGATTTCGTACCCAAGGTCAAGCTTGAGGTGGTGACGGCCGACGAGCAGGTGGAGGACATCCTCTCCGCTATCGTCGACGCCGCCTACACCGGCAAGATCGGTGACGGCAAGATTTGGATCACGCACGTCGAGGACGTCATCCGCGTACGCACCGGTGAACGCGGCGAGGCCGCTCTCTAAAAGGTGTCTACGGCCGCCCAACTGCGTGAGGACGCCTACGCTTCGGCGCTGCGCCTCACGCAGTCCCTGCAGCTTCCGCCCGGCTGTGCGCTTGCCGCCACGGGTTCTTTTGCCCGGCGGGCGATGACCCCTTTTTCGGATCTCGACCTGATTCTCCTCCACCCGGATGACACCGAGCTTCCCGAGGACGTCGTCTCCGAAATCTGGTACCCCATCTGGGACGCCAAATACCGGCTTGACTACGCCGTGCGCACCCCGCGCGAGTTCGGCGCCATCGCCGGATCTGATCCCGCTGCCGGCTTCGCGCAGCTGGATCTGGCTTTCGTCGCCGGCGACAAGCAGCTCGTGGACTCCACCCGCGCCCAGGTCTATGCCTCGTGGCGCCGCCTACTGCAGAGCAACTTCGATGCTTTCGTCGACCTAGCAATCACCCGCTGGCGCCGCTCCGGCACCCTGGCCACGATGACCCACCCAGATATCAAGAATGGGCGGGGAGGCCTGCGCGACATCCAATTTTTGCGAGCCCTCGCCCTGGGCAACCTCGCCGACGCCCCAGCGCTCGAGGAAGAGCAGGCCCTGCTTCTCGACGTCCGCACGCTCCTCCACGTCACCGCCCGCCGACACCGCGACGTCCTCGATCCCGAATTCGCTGAGGAGATAGCTCACGAGTTGGGTTTTGCCGACCGCTATGACTTGTCTGCGGCCGTCGTGACTGCCGCCGCAGCGGTGGACAAGGCCGTGGAGCGGGCATTGGCAACGGCGCGGGGCGTGGTGGCCAGGCGCAGCCACAACCGCACACGTAAGCCCCTCGATATCGGGGTGGTTGATGTCGGGGGCGAGATCCGCCTCGCTCGCACCGCCGATCTCGACGAGCCGTGGCTGCTCCTGCGCGTGGCCGCCGCTGCGGCGCGCTCGGGCAGAACAGTGCCCTCCCACGTCTGGGAGCAATTGCGCGAGTTGCCGGAACTGCCCGAACGCTGGCCCGCCGCCGCGACGGATGCCTTCTTCAGCCTGTTGTCCTCGCCGCTCAACACTCCGCGCCTCATCCAGGAGATGGACGCTCACGGATTGTGGGAGCGGCTCGTCCCAGAGTGGGAGCACATCCGGGGGCTGTTGCCGCGCGAGCGCACGCACGCTCACACCGTGGACTACCACTCCATCCTTACCGCCGCGCGCTGTGCGGAAGCGCGCACCTCCGTGGCCCGGCCGGACCTGCTGCTCCTGGTGGGGCTCTATCACGACATCGGCAAAGGCTATGGGCGCCCGCACGAGATGGTGGGGGCGGAGATGGTGGCGCGAGCCGCAGCCAAGCTTGGTCTCGACCTGGCGGATCGCTCCCGCGTACAAACCGTGGTCGCTGAGCACACCACGCTGGCGCGCATCGTCTCCCGCACGGACCCTTCATCCGATGAAGCCCGTGACGAGCTCCTCGAAGCCGTGCGCTATGACTACCTCACCTTGGCTCTCCTCGTCGTGCTCGCCCGCGCCGATGCCGAATCCACCGGGCCCGGTGTGTGGAACCGCAGGCTAAATCAGGGCATTGAAGCGGTCAGCGGGCGTGCTTTTGCGCAGTTGGAGGCACTGCGCCCAGTTCGTCCTCTGGTTGCCGCCGACCGCGACATCGGTCTGCGCCACAACCCGGAGGATGACAGCTTTACCGTCCTGTGGCGTGGCAACTACCAAAGGGAGGCCGTGCGCCCCCTGGCCCTGATTGCCGCGTTGGGCTGGAACATTCTTTCCTCGCGCCTCGTGCGCACCGAGGAGGGCTATGCCGGCGAGTTCGACATCCGCGCTCTCCACGGTGCTATCGATCTCGCCACGGTGGAGGAGCGCCTCGTTCAGTCCTATAAATCCGGCACCTATACCGTGCTGCCCGATTTTGTGCCGGGGCCCGCGACCGCGATGTGGAGCAGTGGAGTCTTCGAGGTTCGGATCGATGACTACCCGGGTACCCTCGGCCACGTGCTGGCGCTGCTTCCCGAGTGCGAGTGGGTATCCACCGCCGCGCCGGGCGCCACGATGGTGCTCCACGCCGTGCCGCTTGGCGACGTCCCCCGCGCCGCCCTCGTCCGGAATGTGACCCAAGCACTGGTCAACGGCTAAGCTGGGGAAGTTATAAATTTATCCACGATAGTTGAGGGAGCACTGCACCGTGTTTGAGTCTTTGTCTGACCGCTTGCAATCAGCCCTGTCCGGTCTGCGCGGCAAGGGCAAGCTGACCGAGGCGGACATCAACGCCACAGCGCGCGAAATCCGCCTTGCGTTGTTGGAGGCGGACGTCTCTCTCAACGTCGTGCGCGGCTTTATCAAGCGCATCAAGGAGCGTGCGGCCGGTGCCGAGGTCTCCGAGGCCCTCAACCCGGCGCAGCAGGTAGTCAAAATCGTCAACGAGGAGCTCATCGAGATTCTCGGCGGCGAGACCCGCCGCCTCAACCTAGCCAAGAATCCGCCGACGGTCATCATGCTCGCCGGCCTCCAAGGTGCTGGTAAGACCACTTTGGCGGGCAAGCTTTCCAAGCACCTTGCCTCCAAGGGACATACCCCGATGCTGGTGGCCTGTGACCTCCAGCGCCCGGGCGCGGTGCAGCAGCTCCAAATCGTTGGCGAGCGCGCCGGGGTCGACGTCTACGCGCCGGATCCTGGCACCTCCCTGGACTCCCACGAGCATGAGATGGGTACCTCGCATGGGGATCCGGTGGACGTCGCCAAGCGCGGCATCGAAGAGGCTAAGCGTACGCAGCACGACATCGTCATCATCGATACCGCTGGTCGCCTCGGCATCGATGAGACCCTGATGACGCAGGCGCGCAACATCCGCGATGCCGTCAACCCGGACGAAGTGCTCTTCGTCATTGACTCCATGATCGGCCAAGACGCCGTGCAGACCGCTGAAGCTTTCCGCGATGGCGTGGACTTTACCGGTGTCGTCCTGACCAAGCTGGATGGTGATGCCCGCGGTGGTGCAGCCCTGTCCATCCGTGAGGTCACGGGTAAGCCCATCATGTTCGCCTCCACAGGTGAGAAGCTCGAGGACTTCGACGTCTTCCACCCGGAGCGCATGTCCTCGCGCATCTTGGGTATGGGTGACCTGCTGACACTTATCGAGCAGGCGGAGTCCAAGCTGGATCAGTCCAAGGCGGAGGAAGCCGCCAAGAAGATGGGCTCCGGCGAGATGACGCTCAACGACTTCTTGGACATGATGCTCATGGTGCGCAACCTGGGCCCGATGGGCAACCTGCTCAAGATGATGCCGGGCGGCAACAAGATGAACCAGATCGCCGACATGGTCGATGAGAAACAGCTCGACCGCATCCAGGCCATCATCCGCGGTATGACCCCGGAGGAGCGCGAGAACCCGAAGATTCTCAACGCTTCGCGCCGCAAGCGTATTGCCCTTGGTTCCGGTGTGAGCGTTTCTGACGTCAACCAGCTCATCGAGCGCTTCACCGAAGCCAAGAAGATGATGTCGCAGATGGCCGGTCGTTTTGGTATGCCGGGCATGGGCGGTGGGCGTTCCGCTACCAAGAAGAAGCCGAAGGGCCGCAAGGGCAAGAACGGCAAGCGCAAGCCGCCGAAGCGTCGTGGTGGCGGCGGTATGCCGGGTGGCATGCCGTCGATGCAGGAGCTGCAAAAGATGCAGGAGCAAATGGGCGGCGGCATGCCCGGACTAGGCGATATCAAGATGCCGAAGGGCATGGAAAATATCGACCTCAGCAACCTGGACTTTGGTCAGGGCAAGAAGAAATAACCGAAGAACATAGCCTTCTTCGGTGAGAAAAGGGTCGGCGCTTTGTAGCGCCGACCCTTCTGCGTACTAGATGGCTTCTCCTGCGGGGTAGGCCGGATAGGGGATGGGCTCCGCGGGTGTGGCCGGAGGCGTCTCAGCGGACTGGGGGATCACGGGGCTATCGGCGGGAATCTGCGGGGGCTGCTGTTTGACCTGCTCGCCGTTGAGGATAGGCGCGATTGCTTCACGGATGAGCGGGATGGCGGAGTCGGCGAAGGCCTTGGTGAAGTGGTGCATATCGCGATAGACCATGATATTGCCGATGATGACCGGGCAATCGCCGTCGGCGTTGCAGAACCACTTCGAGGTGTCCACGGCGAGCATGTTGTCGTACTGCGAGAGGACTTCAGCGCCGGGGTCATAGGGCGCGTAGACCTCCTCGAAACGCATGCCACACCCGAGGGAATCCTTGGTGGCCACGTAGCACTCATCAAACTGGCGGCCATTGCCGTGTTCATCGAAGCCCCACGGGTTGTCGCGGAAGCCTACAAAGGGGATATCGTGCTTGGCCAGCTCGTCCCAGAAGGCTATGTAGCCTGGTGGGACAGCATCGGGGCCGTGGCCGAACGGCTGTCCTGGCCGCGTGGAATTGGACACAACCAACGCTGGGTCCGCGTCGATGATGCGCTTGACCACTTCCTTGCTCCATTCGGCGCAAGAGGGCTTCACACTCAGTTCATCGCCCAACTCGATGGGGCAACCCACGCGGGTAAGCGGGACGAGCTTAAAGCCCATCTCGCGGCCCAAGTAATCCAGCGCCGAGGAGAACTGCTCCGCATGCGAGCCACCAACCAAGTAGACCTCGACGTCGGAATCAACGTCACCAAAGATGCACGGCGTCACGCCGTCTTTCTGCGTCTCGATGAAGTAGTCCGTTGGTTCCTGCTCCGGAATGAAGCACCAATTATCAGCGACCGGCGGCTGGATGCCGCGCGCGAGAATCGGGTCAGGCTTGATCTCTACGTTCTCAGGCGGCGTGATGTTCTCAACGAAGGTCGTGGCTCCCGGGTAGAGCCTCGGATCTAGGATTTCGCGGTTGGCCTCCTGCAGGCTACGCAGCCACAGCGGCTGAACGGCCACGAGAGCAATGGTGCAGGCAGCAACGACGACGCCACCGACCCCGCGGAGAGCGCCGGTGCGGGTGCGGAGGTCGGCGAGGCCGCGGTGGACGGGGAGGTCGTCGGCAAGCGGGCGTTTGCGGTGTTGGCGCAGGGGCTTCTCGACGAAACGATGCGTCACGTCCGCCAAGCCCAGCGACACCACGATAATGATGGCACCGAGCCACCACGGAGGGGTTTCCAGGCCGAGGGCGGCGATGGAAATGATGAGCAGAGGCCAGTGCCACAGATAGAGCGGGTAGGCGATATCACCGAGCCAACGAGAAACCCGGGTGGTGAGCACCCGCGAGAAAGACCCGCCGGAACCGATAATGATGAGCACCGCGCCGCCGATCGGCAACAGGGACAGCGGCCCAGGGAATGCCAAGGTATCGGAGATAACCAGACCGGTGCAGGCGAGCGCGGCCAGACCGACGGCGGTGGCGAGGTTGGACAAGTGTTGCGGCATGCGCAGGTGCGAGCCATAGATAACGAGCACCGCGCCCAAAGTCAGCTCCCACGCGCGCGACCATGTGGAGTAGTAGTTCTCCGGGGTGCCAAAGAGCCCGTCGCGGGATGCATAGGCAAAAGAAGCGACGGTAACTACGAGGAGAATCGGGCCAGCGATGGAATTAATGGAAGAGAAGCGCTGTTCTCGCAGGCCCGTGTTCTTGGGGCGCAGGCGCATGAAAGCGGCCAGGCCGAGAGCGAAGAAGATGCCCAGCAGGTAGAACTGGCCCTGGACCGCCATGGACCACATGTGTTGCAGTGGTGATGTGCTTGCGGAGGCAGCGGCGTAGTCAGCGTTCTGCCGCGCTAATTCCCAGTTCTGGTAGTAGAAGACCGTCGCAGTGATCTGCTTGGTGAGCTCCGTGTTCATGAGCTTCGGAGCGAAAAGCCGGACGAGTAGATAGCTCACGCCGATGACGAGCACGAGGGAAGGAACAAGCCGGCGGAGCGTGCGCCAGATGGGCCACCACGGGTTCAGGGAGGCGTTGGGCCGCGCGGCATAGCGCAGCTGCGAGCCCAAGAAGAAGTACCCGGAAAGCAGGAGGAAGACATCGACGCCACCTGAGACACGACCAACGAAGACGTGGTACAGAACAACCAAGGCGATCGCGATGCCGCGGAGGCCGTCAAGGTCGTAACGGTAGCGGAATGTGGAGGGTGCTTGTTTATTCATAAAAGGAGGATTGTGTGGCGGCGAAATAACCGCATTACAGACTACCCCTTTCACGGGGTAAGGCCTAACTATGCAAGAGCTAAAGGGAATTTCCTATCTCGTGTGGGTTCCGCTAAAGTTGTTGAGGTTGTTCACGCACCGCGTGGAGGACACGTAAAACTTCATCTCTGCGTAACGCCGGTACCGCCTACGGACGGCCGGCACGTCACGCGCAGGATAAATCCAAGGGTTGAACCGGCGCGCCAGAAAGCGGCGCGTGTCTGAACTGCCCGGTGACTAGAAAAGGAGCCAATCATGGCCGTCAAGATCAAGCTGCAGCGTATGGGTAAGATCCGCAACGCTGAGTACCGCGTCATCGTCGCTGATGCACGCACCCGCCGCTCCGGCAAGGCTATCGAGAACATCGGTATCTACCAGCCGAAGCAGGAGCCGTCCCTGATCCAGATCGATTCCGAGCGCGCTCAGTACTGGCTGGGTGTCGGCGCACAGCCGACCGAGCCGGTTCTCGCACTGCTCAAGGTGACCGGTGACTGGCAGAAGTTCAAGGGTCTGCCGGGCGCAGAGGGCACCTTGAAGGTTGCTGAGCCGAAGCCGTCCAAGCTGGATCTCTTCAACGCTGCTCTGGCTGAGGCCAACAACGGCCCGACCATCGAGGCCATCACCGAGAAGAAGCGCAAGGCCAAGGAAGAGGCTGAGGCTAAGGCTGCCGCCGAGAAGGCTGCTGAGGAAGCCGCTGCCGCTGAGGCTGCTAAGGCTGAGGAAGAGGCCGCTAAGGCTGAAGAGGCCGACTCCGCTGAGGCTGAGGAGTCCGCAGAGTAATTTCTGCACTCCAAACGTAATATCCCCGCTGACCAGTAGGTCGCGGGGATTATCTAGTTTTTCGGCCGTGGGAGGCGGACCTCCAGAGGGTTTTCGAAGTCCAAGCCGCGGACAGCGGAGGCAATAACTGACTGCGTCATAGCTTCCACCTTTTCCTCCGGTAGCGATCCCAAATGGCCGCTGAGGCACAAGACTGTGAAACCGTGCACCGTTGACCAGCCGGCCAGGCAATTCTGCATCATGTGCTGCCTCTTGGGTTGCTGGCCGATGGATCGCGCGTACTGCTCCATGTAGCCGTAGAAATTGAACATTGCCTGCACGCGTGGATCTTCGCCGGGCCCCTCAGCCGCGGCTACGAGCCCGGCCGGAATATCAAAGCTGCTCGCGGCCATCATGCACATAAAGAAGTGCGGCTCTTCCAAGGCGTGGTGGAAGTAGGTGAAACCGGCCGCCATCATCTTGTCAATGATGGTGCCCTCCGTCGTTTCGAAGGTATCGCTGAGCTTGTTGATGAGTTCGTAGGTGGCGACGGCCCCGACGGCGTCGAGAAGCGCAGCTTGGTCCTTGAAGTGACGGTAGGCGGCGGTGGGGGAGACGCCCACCGCGCGCGTTGCGGCGCGAATCGTCACAGCCTCCGGTCCGCCCTCCCGGCCGAGCTTAATGGCCTCCCGGAGGATCTCTTCATGCAAATTTCCATGGTGATACGGCTTCGAACTACTCACGATCTTAGAATCGTACTAAAAGTCTAGACATTCGCGCCAGTGTTCGGTGTCAACATGGTGAGCAGCATGAGTGCAGGTTCCTCGCTACATGTCACCGCATGCGGCACGTACGCCGGAAGGTGCACTATGCGTCCGGGAGCGAGCACCTCATCTTGTTCCCCGCAACTAAGAATCACCGATCCCTGGAGCACCTGGACGGTGATGGGGTGCGCGGCCTTGTGATCAGGTAGGTCTTGTCCAGGCAGGAAGGAGAAGAGGATGAGGTTTGCGCCGTCGGCACTGAGGACCCTCTTAACGGCTGGTCTGGGGCGTGTGGGGTTCGGCTCGGGGGCCTCATCGAGCAGATTCAGCGTTGTGAGGGCGGCACTGTTGTGGGAGGCGTCGCCAAAGGTGGTTGCATCATTGATGGGAAGCTCAGTCATGCCGCCCCAGCGTAGCCCGTTAAGCTAGCAGGCATGGAACTACTCATTGGTCGCGTGGTGAAATCCCACGGCATTAAAGGCGAGGTCTCCGTCGAGGTGACCACCGATTCCCCGGAGATCCGATTCGCCGTCGGCGAGGTTCTCCACGGCACACAAGGCAAAAAGGAGCACGAACTCACCATCGCAGCGGTGCGTGCCCACAAGGGGCGCCTGCTCATCACCTTTAAGGAAATCCCGGACCGCACGGCCGCGGACTCGCTGCGTGGCACCCAGTTCTTTGCCGAGCCCCTGGATGATCCGGAAGATGACGGCTTCTATGACCACGAGTTAGAAGGGCTGCGCGTCCTCCTCGATGGCATAGAGGTGGGCGAGGTGACCGGCGTGACCCACGGCCCCACGCAGTCCCTCCTGGAGGTCACGCTCACCGATGGCAAAGAAGCGCTCGTCCCCTTCGTGGAGGAGATCGTGCCGGAGGTCGATCTGGAGGAAGGAACCTGCACGATTACCCCACCGGAGGGGCTGCTCGACCTATGAGAATCGACGTTGTCACCATCTTTCCGGAGTACCTCGACCCGCTGCGCCACGCATTGCTGGGCAAGGCCATCGAGCAGGGGAAGCTCGCGGTGGGCGTGCATGACCTGCGCCAGTGGGCCACCGACGTGCATAAATCCGTCGATGATTCCCCCTATGGCGGCGGGCCCGGCATGGTGATGAAGCCAGAGGTGTGGGGGCCCGCGCTTGACGACGTCTCCTCCGGCACCGCCTCCACTCAGGACCTGCAGAGCGCTCTGCCGCACCTGAGCAAACCGCGCCACGACGATATCCATGGCGTCGAGGCGCGCTCCTATGGCGAAAGCGAGAATTCGGACAAACCGCTCCTTATCGTGCCGACGCCCGCGGGAGAGCCTTTTACTCAGGCCGATGCGCAAGCGTGGTCCGCGGAGGAGCATATTGTGTTTGCGTGCGGGCGCTACGAGGGCATCGACCAGCGCGTCGTCGACGATGCGCAGTACCGCTACCGCGTACGTGAGGTCTCCATCGGTGACTACGTGCTCATCGGAGGTGAGGTGGCCGTGCTGGTCATCGCCGAAGCCGTCGTGCGCCTCATCCCTGGTGTGCTGGGGAACCGGCGCTCGCACGAAGAAGATTCCTTCTCCGATGGCCTGCTGGAGGGGCCCAGCTACACCAAGCCGCGCGAGTGGCGTGGCCTGGCGGTGCCGGACGTGCTGACCTCCGGTGACCACGCCCGTGTGGACCGGTGGCGCCGCGAGCAGTCGCTGGCGCGGACGTGGCAGCGCCGCCCAGAGCTGCTGGATGCAGCGGAGCTAAGTGACGCCGATCGCGCCTACCTGGAAACCTTAAAGGAGGATTGAGATGGACGTCAGCACTGACTTGTCAATACTTATGACTGAGGCTGAATGGAACAAGGTCCTCGAAGGTATGCCGCAGCGTTTGCGTGAAGGCGGAGTCGAACCGCAGGACATCAACGCCGAGGTCGTGTCATTTACCTGCGAACCCGACAACATTCTGGTCAACGAGTACATGGATAAGCACGGCCAGCCGCCGGTGAGCGAACACGTGTGGCGCGTCATCGTCAACGGTACCTCTGACCTGCCGCTGACCAAGGTCACCGCGGCCGTCGCGGACTGTTTGCCGCCGCACACATTGTGGTACGGGACCTCCGAGATCGGCCACACCGAGTTTGGCCTGGGTACTTCCTGCGCGTGGCAGGGCGGGGTATAGGGTAGGAAGGTCTTTTAGTCCCCGACCCATAAAGAGGTTTTGTGAATATCGCAGCCACCATCGCTGGAGAGCTGGGCGTCAAAGAGCAGTTTGTCGAAGCCGCCCTCAAGCTCATGGCGGAAGGTAACACCGTTCCGTTCATCGCCCGTTACCGCAAGGAAGCCACCGGCGGGCTGGATGACTCGCAGCTGCGTATCATCGAGGAACGCTCGACCTACCTGCGGGAACTGGAGGAGCGCAAGGAAACGGTGCTCGCCGCGATTGAGGAGCAGGGCAAGCTGACCGATGAGCTGCGCGCGCTCATCCAGGGCTGCGAAACCAAGGCGCGCCTAGAGGATCTGTACCTGCCGTATAAGAAGCGCCGCAAAACCAAGGCGGATATCGCGCGTGAGGCAGGCTTGGAGCCGCTGACCGATAAGCTCATCGAGAACCCTTCGGCGGATCCGGCCGAGCTGGCAGGGGAGTACCTCACCGAAGGTTTCGAGGAAGCGAAGAAGGCCCTCGACGGTGCTCGCGCCATCTTGGTGGACCGTTTTGCGCTGGATGCGGACCTCGTCGGTGAGGTGCGCGAGCGTATGTACACCAGCGGTTCCATGAACGCCGGTGTGGTGGAAGGCAAGGAAGCCGAAGGCGCAAAGTTCAAAGATTACTTCGAGTTCTCCGAGCCTTTCGACAAGCTTCCCTCGCACCGCATCTTGGCGCTGCTGCGCGGTGAGAACGAGGGCGTGCTGCAGCTCAACCTCGATGCCGGCGATGACGCCATCTACGAGGGCATGATCGCAGATCGCTTCGACCTAGACGTTGACACCTCCCGCTGGCTTGCCGACGCCGTCCACTGGGGCTGGCGCACCAAACTCTCCATCTCCTCGGGCCTCGACGTGCGCATGCGCCTCAAAGAGAAGGCGGAGGAAGGCGCGCTCAAGGTCTTCGCCACCAACCTGCGCGATGTTCTGCTGGCGGCCCCGGCGGGCCAGCGCGCGACGCTGGGCTTAGACCCGGGCTACCGCAACGGCGTCAAGTGTGCGGTTGTCGACCCGACGGGCAAGGTCCTAGCCACCACCATCGTCTACCCGCACCAGCCGCAGCAGAAGTGGGCTGAGGCGGTGAGAGAGTTGGCGTCGTTAAGCGCGGCTCATTCGGTGGACCTCATGGCAATTGGCAATGGCACCGCGTCGCGGGAGACGGAGAAGCTTGCCGGTGAAGTCGCGGACCTCATCGCGCAGGCGGGTGGGAAGCGGCCGAGCCCGGTCGTGGTGTCGGAGGCGGGCGCGTCGGTGTATTCGGCTTCGCAGCTGGCGGCCGATGAGTTCCCCGACATGGATGTCTCACTGCGCGGCGCGGTGTCCATCGCGCGCCGCCTGCAGGACCCGCTGGCGGAGCTGGTGAAGATTGACCCGAAGGCCATTGGCGTGGGGCAGTACCAACATGACGTCAACCAGGTCGCACTCGCGCGCACGCTCGATGGCGTGGTGGAAGACGCGGTGAATGGCGTCGGCGTGGACCTGAACACGGCGTCGGCCCCGCTGCTGGAGCGCGTGGCTGGTGTGAACTCCACGATTGCGGCCAACATCGTGGCCTACCGCGATGAGAATGGCACGTTTGCCTCGCGCAAGGAGCTGAAGAAGGTGCCGCGCTTGGGGCCGAAGGCTTTCGAGCAGGCGGCGGGCTTCCTGCGCATCAATGGCGGTAAGGATCCGCTCGATGCCTCGGCCGTGCACCCGGAGGCTTACCCGGTGGTGGCGCGCATTGCGGAGAAGACCGGGCTGGGGGTTTCGGAGCTCATCGGCAATTCGCGCGTGTTGTCGAAGCTGTCGCCGGCAGACTTCGCCGATGACACCTTTGGCGTTCCGACGGTGACGGATATCATCGCGGAGCTGGATAAGCCGGGCCGCGACCCGCGCCCGGAGTTTAAGACCGCGACATTCAAGGAGGGCGTGGACAAGGTCTCGGACTTGAAGCCGGGGATGATTCTCGAGGGCACCGTGACCAACGTTGCGGCCTTCGGTGCGTTCATCGACGTTGGCGTGCACCAAGACGGGCTTGTGCATGTGTCCGCGATGAGCCACAAGTTCGTCTCCGACCCACACGACGTGGTCCGTTCCGGCCAGGTGGTGAAGGTCAAGGTCATGGAGGTCGACGTGGAGCGCCAGCGCATTGGTTTGTCGCTGCGGCTTGACGACGAGCCTGGCCAACCCACCCCCAAGCGCCGCAACAACGGCGGACGCTCGGGGGAGCGAAACAGCAGTAATTCCGGACGCCGCAACAACCCTCGCGACGGTGGGCGTGGCCGCTCGGGCCGCGGCGGCGGTGGCTCGATGGCCGACGCTCTCAAGAAGGCCGGCTTCTAACCGTTCAAACGGTCGGAGCTTTGTGTGTTCTCGCCCCAGCGGCGGCTTTAGAGTCCGTCTCCTGAGAATCCGAGATCGTTCAGTGCAGACCGCGGGATGAGACTTAGCTGAGGGATCGCCGAAGGCGCGGAAAGCCTCGCGGTTTTGCGGGGCCTCCGCGTGGATTAGGCGCCATGCTGGGGTGAGCTGCTCTGGCGGCACGGTGCTGGGGTGTGAGCTACCCAGGCGGTGGGCTACCGTTTGGTGGATCTGGCGGTTGGGCGTGGGTTTTGTCGGCGGCGAGTTGTTTGACCGCTTTTTGGTAGGCCGGCTGCGCGGTAATCGGCGTTCCCCAGGGCGGGATGTAGTCAACGGGTCCCCTCAGTCGAAAGACATAGCCTCTGCCGGTCGGGCTGGTGGGGTCATCGTCGTTGATGCCGTTGTGGTAGGCACACAGCATGGTTAGGTTGGGCGGATTCGTTTCTCCGCCTGCCTGCCAGGGAATGATGTGGTGGACTTGGCAGTAGTCCGCCGGTTTATTGCAGTCTTCGATAGCGCAGGTGGGGTGCTCCGCGCTGGCCATGATGCGCTGCTCGAGGCTGGCAAAGCGCGAAAGTCGGTGCAACCACACCGGCCCGATGGTGGGGTGGACCAATGTGGCGTAGCCAGTTTCGGCGAACTTGTAGGTGAGAAACTCTGCGCCACTCATGCGCCCGCCGTTGGTGAGCTCGAGTTCGATGTCGTCGCCGTCATGGCGGACGACTTTGTCGAGCTCGTCGAGCGTTATCACGACGTTGGTTCCCACCGCCGGACGAGACCCGATACCTTCTTTGAAGAAAACCTGGTGGGTGGCGTCCAGGAGGTCGGCGGGGTTGATGGACTCGAGCGTGCTGCGAATGGTGGATATGTTCAGTGCGGTATCGGTAACCGTGAGCGAGTGCGGGCCATTCTTGCGGTAGGTCAGCCGCACACCTGGTGAAGGCACGCGCTTGGGCCTGAGTTCCTTCAAGCGCTCCGCCGCTACAGAAGGAACCCGTTCTGAAGGCGTGGATGCCAGGGCGACGCGCAAATTCCAGACATCGAGCTGTTTCTTCAGCTTGGCGGTGTAGGACTCAATCAGGTTCAACGTGGCCAGGTCGTGGCCCTGGCGTTGGGCCGCCCGACGCGCTGCGCGCTGCTTTCCGGTGAAGCGGGTTTCGCCGAAATAGATGGCATGAAGCGACGCCAGCTCCGCGGCATCACCGCGCGAGGCACCGAGCGCACGTAAGCCTTCGGGTGTGCTGGTTGCTGCCTCCACCAGCGCAATCCCCGAGTTGCGAAGGCGGAGGTAGGTTTCGATATCCCCCATGGGCACAGAGACTAAAACAGGCCTTAATGCCTCGCAACCGGAGGAGAAAACGCCCTGTTCATATGCCTCATAACTCGGCGCTCACGCGGGAATGGCCAACACCCACACGGCCAAACGCAGCCCCGAGGTCGTAATCCACGCGAGAATAACTGGACTGGGCGCAATGACACGAATGGCTATAAGTTCACAGGGCCAACATATCAAGTGGTATGTTTGGTGAAACAAATGAACTAGCGTCCCGCTCATCTTTGTTCTGCCGCTGAAAGTCCTGGGCAGAAGGTTAAGAGCGGACCTGAGCTATCACTATAAGGAGGCGGGAATGAGCCGTGAGACTGAAGAAGACCGGAAGAATGGTTCTTCGCCTGGTCGGGCGAATGAGGGGAGTGCTGCGACCCGCGACAGCGAAGCCATGGGCTGGCACCGCGTCCTGGATTGGCGCCCCACGAGTACCGTGTCGCGCGTGCTCATCGTCTTTCTCCTCGTCGCACCCATCGTTATCGCCGGCACCATGATGTGGGCCATGTGGGACCCGTCAAAGTACATGCGCAACATTGACCTGGCGGTGGTGAATGAGGACGCGGGCGTCGAGAAGCAAGGCAAATACACCAACTACGGTGATCAGGTCGTCGAAGGCCTGTTGGAGACGGGGTACCTGAACTTTGCCGAGGTCAGCAAGGGTGACGGGGACGAGGGCCTGCTCAAGGGCAAGTACCTCATGGTGGTGACCATCCCGAAGAACTTTTCCGAGCAGGCCGTCACCATCATCAGCGATAAGCCGGTGAAACCGGAGATTCATTTCGCCACCAATGACTATTACGGCACGAATGGCTCGGTGATTTCCTCCAGCCTCATCCCGCAGGTCCAGACCAGCGTGGAAAATGCGATTTCCAAGAAATATGCCGACCAGGTCATCGAAGGTCTCAACAAACTCAGCGACGGCCTAGGCACCGCGGCGGAGGGCGCCGGCCGTCCTCGATGAGGGTGCGGGCAAATTGCAGGAAGGCGGCGGGCGTGCGGTCGAGGGAATCGCCAAGCTGGACGCCGGCGCGGGCGATCTCAACAACGGCACGGGCCAGCTGCTGGACGGCACGAACCGCCTGAATGACGGAGTAGGACGCCTCAGCGATGGCGCCGCGCAGCTCGATGATGGCGCCGCCCAGCTTGCCGACGGCTCCGACAAGCTCCTTGCCGGCACCGGCCGCCTGGCGGATGGCGCGGGTCAGATCGACGGCGGTGTTAACCAGCTCACGGGCATGCTCATCCCGGTGCTCAAGCAGGCGCAGGCCGTGGCCCCGGCACTCCTGCAGCTTGTCGACGTCCTCCGCGGCCTCGGCATGCACCAACAAGCTGAGCAGCTTTATTCACTGGTCTCCAAGCTGGACCCGGCCGCCAGCGGCAACATGGTGGCGCAGTTGGAGAAGCTTTCTGCCGGCACCGGCCAGCTCTACTACAACCTGGCCGATCCCAATTCGGAGTACCTGGGCGGCATGATGGCTCTTAATGACGGTGCGCACCGCTTGTCCGATGGTTCCCAGCAGCTGCGCGCGGGTGTTGGCGAACTGAGCGACGGTGCCGCCCAGCTGCAGGACGGTGCTTCCCGCTTGCACGAGGGCACCGGCACGTTGAAGGATGGCACGAGCCAGCTCGCCGCCGGTGGCACCGAGCTGAAGGATGGCATGGACCAGCTCAAGGCGGGCTCGAACGAATTGGCCACCAAGCTTGTCGACGGCGCCGCCAAGGCCCCCTCCATTACCCAGCCGGATACGTCTGCGCAGAACATGGCCGTGCCCATCAACTTCACCTCCTCCAACCTTCACCCAGTGCAGACGGTGGTCGACCCGGTCGATCCAACCCAGAAGAATATCACCGGTGGCGTATCGATGCTCTTCGTGCTCGTCTTCGGATTCCTCGTCATGCTGCTGGTAGCAATGACGCTGCCTTATTACCTGGGGCGCCGGGGCGAGTCGGCCACGAGCCCGGTGCGCGGTATCCTCGCAGCCTTTGGAGTCGTGGCGGGCTTGAATTTCCTCGTCCTAGCCTTCATGGCCTTCATGTCCTCCATGATGGGATGGTCACCGGCGAGCTGGCCGATGATGCTGCTAGTTATCGCCGCCATCGCCGCCGTGGGGGCGGCGACCTACCAGTTCTTCCTGGTCACCTTTGGACGCAAGATCGGCGCCATCTTCGCCGTAGGTGCGTTCGCTCTGGGCATCATGGTCTTCGGCGGTGTATGGCCGGTGGCGGCGATTCCGCGCCCGTTGAGCATGCTGCATCCTTTCCACCCGATGTCCTATGCGAAGAATGCCTTTACTCGCGCCACCGACGGCATCCACGACGGAACTTTCTGGGCCGGTATTGCAGTGTTGTTTATTGTGACTGCCCTCGCACTGGTGGCTTCCTGCGTGGTCTTCCGGGCTCGCCACCATGGCACCGCCCGAATTGTGGACGAGCACCTCTTCCGCGCTCCGGCGGTGGTCGACGCCTAGTAATCGCGAGACGCGAGCCCACCCGGAAGGTTACGCAGCTCGATGCCCATATCCGCTGCCAGATCGGCGTAGCGTAGGACGAAGCCAGCGCTGCGCCCACCGGAGGGGCAGGCAACGTAGACCAGTTCGGAAGAGCACGAAGCGAGCGCACGGCGCACGGCATCATCATCGGTGACGGTATGCCAGGGCAGTGACACCGTGGCATCAGGAAAGCCGGTGTTCTCGGAGATATCGAGGAGGGCGGCGTGGCCGTCGCGAAGCTCAGGCGGAAAGCTGCGCTCTCCGGGCAAGGTGCTGACCAGCGGGCGCGCAGGATCCGGGCCGACTGTGAGCGTGCGGAAACTACCGGGCAGCGCCTCATAGGACGTAACACGGCCACGCAGCTCCTCATGGTGCGGAAGCTTCCCCAACCAGCCCAGCGTCGCGGTGGCCATGAGCCCCGCGATGACGGACGTCGTAGCACCCAGGACCCCAGCCGTGGAGCACTCGAGCGCCTCGCCCTCCGGCGGGGCGGGGAAGAGATCACGCAAGCCCACCCCGCGCCCGTCAGCGCAGTCCTTACCGGAATGCCACAGCGCGGCCTGCCCGCCGTAGCGCAGCACGGTTCCCCAAGCCAGCGGGGTAGAGGTGAGCTCGCAGGCGTCTGCGACGAGGTACTTCGTGTCGAAGGTATCTGAGCCATCGAGGACGAGGTCGGCCTCGGCGCAGAGGTCAAGAACAGTAGAGGAAGTCAGCCGCGCGTTGAGCGCGGTGATTTGCAGCTCGGGGGCAAGCTCGCGGGCGCGCGCGGCGGCTACCTCGGCCTTGGGCTTGCCGACGTCCCCCGCACCAAACAGCACCTGCCTGTGCAGGTTGCTGATATCGACGGTATCGGAATCGATGAGCGTGATGCGCCCGATGCCTGCCGCCGCGAGCTGCTGGAGAGCCGGGCAGCCCAGCCCGCCGGCGCCCACGACGAGCAGGTGCGCCGCGTGGAGCCGCTCCTGCGCCGCGTCACCGAAGCCTGGTAGAAGGCGCTGGCGCGAGGTGCGGGCGAGTTCATCTTTGCTGAGCATGGATCCAGTCAACTGCGTCACGGGCCTAGAGAACTTGGTCGGCCCAGGAGGCTAGGCCCTCGAAGGTGGAGGATGCCTGGGCATGTTCGCGCTGCGGGATACGACCGGCGCTGCGCGCGAGTCGTCCCGCTTCGACGGCGTGGCGCATGGCGGTGGCCATGGCTTCCGGATCTTGGCAGCGGTTGACTGCGCTGGCGAGCAGCACGCCGGAGCAGCCGAGCTCCATGGCGAGGGTGGCATCGGAGGCGGTGCCGATGCCGGCGTCGACAAGCACGGGCACCGAGGCACGTGAGCAGATGAGCTCGAGGTTGTGCGGGTTGAGGATGCCCAGCCCGGTGCCGATGGGGGCGCCCAGCGGCATGACGGCCGCAGCGCCCGCATCCTCGAGGCGCTGGGCGGCCACGGGATCGTCGCTGGTGTAGGCCAGCACGGTGAAACCTTCGGCGCTGAGCAGTTCGGTGGCGTCGAGGGTCTCCACGACATCGGGCAGGAGCGTGTGCTCGTCGGCGATGACTTCTACCTTGACCCAGGATGTCCCCAGCGCCTCGCGGGCCATGCGGGCGGTGAGCACGGCCTCGCGCGCGGTGCGGCAGCCGGCGGTGTTGGGCAACGGAGCGATGCCCAGCCGGCGCAACAGGTCGAAGATGCTCTCACCGTCACGGGTACCAGCGTGGCGGCGCATGGCCACGGTGGTCAGCTCGGTTCCGGAGGCGACGAGCGCGCGCTCCAAGGCCTCATGGCTCGTGGCCCCACCGGTGCCCATGATGAGGTGGGAAGAAAAGGTGGTATCGGCGATGGTGAGCATGTAGTTTCTAGCCTCCCTGAACAGCGGTGAGGACTTCCACGGTCGCGCCTTCGGTGAGTGGGGTGGACTCCCACTGCGAGCGTGGAACGACCTGCTCGGACAGTGCCACGGCGGTGCCGTCGGCGTCGATGCCTTTTTCTTCCAGCAGTTGGGCGACGGTGTCTGCTGCCGTGTCATAGGGCTGACCGTTAAAGATCAGAATCATTGTTGCTCCTTGAGGTGTCGTAGGGGATCACATGCGGTGAGATCGATGCTGGGTTCGGTGCCTTCGATGAGCTCGCGGGTACAGCGCGCGGCCAGAGCCGTCAGCAGAATGCCGTGGCGGAAATAGCCGGTGGAGATGACGAGCTTGTCGCTGACGCGGCCGAGATACGGCAAGTCATCCGGAGTGCCAGGGCGGGCACCCGCGCTGGCCTCGAGGAATTCGCATTCTTCGATGGCGGGGAGGATGCGGATGGCGTCGCGAAGCAGCGCGTAGACACCGCCGGCCTGGGCCGTGGCAAGCGTGTCCTCGCGGGTTGTAGCGCCGACCGCGAGGGTGCCATCGCCGCGGGGGATGAGGTAGATGGGGCGGTCCTCCACGAAACCGCGGACCACGCGGGTGAGCAGCGGCTGGAGCTCGTCCGGTACGCGCAGTCGCAGGATATCTCCGTATACTGGGCGCAGGTGGAGCGGGGAGCGATGGAGCCCAGCCGAGGCTGCCCAGTCGATGTCGCGTGCTCCCAGGCCTGCTGCGAGCACCACATCGTCGGCGTGGAATTGGCCTGCGGGAGTGCTCACGACGCCAGTGGCGGCGTCAATAGACTGCGCTGCCGTACGGAAGAAACGCACACCGAGTGCTTGGGCAGCGCTGATGAGGGCAGCTGTCCACTGGCGGGGGAAGACCTGCGTGTCACCCGGGATGCTGACGGCCCCGGCCAAGCGTGGTGACAGCAACGGTTCGGCGCGCCGGGCTTCGCGCACGGTGATGCGCTCGACCTCCATGCCGTGGAGGGACTGATAATCCGCCAGCTCGGTGAGGTGCTGAGCATCCGCGCGGTCGGCGGCGATGACAAGGGTGCCCTCGGCGCGGTAGCCAGTGGGGACCTCCGTGTGGGCGGCAACCAGATCGATAAGCTCTGGGTACCACGCGCCGGAGGCACGCATCAGCGGGAAGAGAGGATCCTGCTGGTAGACCACCTCGGCGGCAGGGGCGAGCATGCCGCCGGCGAAGTGGGTAGCTCCGGAGGCTGGCGCCGGATCCAGCACCGTGACCTTAAAGCCCCGCGCGGCCAGTTCCACGGCGGTGGCCAGACCGATGACGCCCGCGCCGACGACGATGACTGAGGATTCAGAGCTAGTAGTCATCGCGCACCTTCATCAAAACCGGCAAGCAGCTCGCGGCAGTAGGCTTCCGGGTCCTCGGCGTGCATGATGCCGCGCACGACGGCTAGGCCGGCCACGCCGGTTGCCGCCAGATCGGCGGCATCGTCAGCAGTGACATCACCGATAGCCACGAGCGGTACGCGGGAGAGCTTCACCAACTCCGGGTAGGCGTGAAGTCCCAGCGGCGAGCGGCCGGAGTCCTTCGTTGGGGTCGCGCGGAACGGGCCGCAGCCGATGTAGTCAATGACATCTGCGACGTCATTGGCAGCCTCGACCAACTCGCGGGTGCCGGTGGTCAGACCGATAATCGCATCCGGCCCCAACAACGCGCGGGCGGCGGCCACGGGCAGATCGTCCTGGCCAACATGCACGCCGTGCACCGGCTCGCCGGCGTGGCGTAGGGCGGCGGCGACGTCGACGCGGTCGTCGATAAGCACGCGCGTTTCTGGGTTGGCCTGTGCCACCGCGCGGGCTACCTCTCGACCCAGATGGTAGAGGTCGCGGGCGGAAATCGGCTTGGAGCGCACCTGTACCACCCCGGCACCGCCCCGGGCCGCTGCGGTAGCGATGCGCACGATCTCCGCAGACGTGCCTGCACCTGTGACGAAGTAGCAGCGAAGATCAGGCATGCGTGGTTTCTTCCTCCTGATAGAGCTGAGATCCCTGAGCCTTAAACTCTTCCGACATCTGCTTCTCACCGGCACGGGCAGCGGCCACAACCTCGGGATCGATGGCGTCCTTACCCGGGAAACTTGGCATGCCAAGGGAGTCGGAGAAGGTATCTCGGATGTCCTGGCTGATGCGCATAGAGCAGAACTTCGGGCCGCACATGGAACAGAAGTGCGCGGTCTTCGCCGGCTCCGCGGGCAGGGTCTCATCGTGGTAGGCCTGCGCGGTGTCCGGGTCGAGGGAGAGCGCGAACTGGTCATGCCAGCGGAACTCAAAGCGAGCCTTGCTCATCGCGTCATCCCAGGCGCGCGCACCTGGGTGGCCCTTGGCCACGTCGGCCGCATGGGCGGCAAGCTTATAGGTGATGACGCCGGTCTTGACGTCATCGCGGTTGGGCAGCCCCAAGTGCTCCTTCGGGGTGACGTAGCACAGCATGGCCGTACCACCCATGGCGATGTGCGCCGCGCCAATGGCGGAGGTGATGTGGTCATAGCCCGGGGCAATATCGGTGACCAGCGGGCCCAGCGTGTAGAAGGGCGCATCGGAGGCCCAGTCCTGCTCGAGCTCGTTGTTTTCCTGAATCATGTTGAGCGGCACGTGCCCCGGGCCTTCCACCATGACCTGGACGTCATACTCCCAGGCGCGCCGGGTGAGCTCACCGATGGTCTTGAGCTCGGCGAACTGGGCGGTGTCGTTGGCATCTGCCAGGGAGCCGGGGCGCAGGCCATCGCCGAGCGAGAATGCGACGTCGTAGCGCGCAAAAATCTCACAGAGTTCGTCGAAGTTTTCATAGAGGAAGGACTCCTTATGGTGCGCCAGGCACCAGCCCGCCATGATAGAGCCGCCGCGGGAAACAATGCCGGTAACACGGTTCGTGGTCAACGGCACATAGGGCAGCAGCACGCCGGCGTGCACGGTCATGTAGTCCACGCCCTGCTCACACTGTTCGATGACGGTATCGCGGAAGATTTCCCACGTCAGGTCCTCTGCGACGCCGTTTACCTTCTCCAGCGCCTGGTAGATGGGCACGGTGCCGATGGGGACCGGTGAGTTGCGCAGGATCCACTCGCGCGTGGTGTGGATGTCATCACCGGTGGAGAGGTCCATCACGGTATCCGCGCCCCAGCGGGTGGCCCAGCGCAGCTTCGACACCTCTTCCTCAATAGAGGAGGTCACCGCGGAGTTGCCGATATTGGCGTTGATCTTGGTCAGGAACTTGCGGCCGATAATCATCGGCTCCGACTCGGGGTGGTTGACGTTGTTAGGCAGGATGGCGCGGCCACGGGCGATCTCGGAACGCACGAACTCTGGGTCGCAGTGCTCGCGCAGAGCCACGAACTCCATCTCCTTGGTGATGATCCCCTGGCGTGCGTAGTGCATCTGGGTAACGCGCTTGCCTTCCTTCGCACGCAGCGGCTGGCGACGCTCCCCCTTCCACTCCAAGGAAGCCGCACCGCGGCGCTCGGCCGAGCGGCCATCGTCAGCAAGGTTGCGTGCGCGGCCCTCATACTCTTCAACGTCTCCGCGCTCCGCAATCCATTCGGCGCGCAGGGCCGGCAGGCCTACTTCAGGCTCACACTCCGGGCCGCGCGTGCGGTAGATACGGAAGGGTTCGTTGGGCCCTGTGGGGGAATCATCCAGCTGGATCTCGGTCTCGGGCACCTCCAGACCTTTCTCCCGGATGGGGGAGTAGGAGTGCTTGGGGTGGATCTCGCCGGAGTCGGTGGACTGGATGGGGTTATGGGTAGCCGTCATGGCTGCTCCTCTCTTCCTTCGCTGGTGCTAACCAGACAGGTTCGAACGGTGCAGGCGCGGTATCAGCGCCACTCTCAGCCCACTTCCCGTGGGCACCCGTGGGGTATCAGTGCGTCACCCACCTTAGAGCCCCCGGTGGGCAGGTGTCAGGCGTTTGGGGCAATTTGTTCTGCGGGGGTGGGGTGTGGAAAGATAGCGATGTTCTGTGTAATAGGCACGAACCGGTCAGCCGCCTCGCGGTGGCGCCAGGGTCCTCTGTCTTAAACTGAAAAGGAAAACACCAATGGCAAACCTCATTGATAAGGTTGATGCAGCTTCGCTGCGCGACGATATCCCGTCCTTCCGCCCGGGCGATACCCTTGACGTCAACGTCAAGGTCATCGAGGGCAGCACCGAGCGTACCCAGCTCTTCAAGGGTGTCTGCATCCGCCGTCAGGGCGACGGCATCCGCGAGACCTTCACCGTGCGTAAGGTTTCCTTCGGCATCGGCGTTGAGCGTACCTTCCCGGTTCACTCCCCGAACATTGCCTCCATCGAGGTAGTCCGCCGCGGCCGTGTCCGCCGCGCCAAGCTGTACTACCTGCGCGACCTGCGTGGCAAGAAGGCCCGCATCAAGGAGCGCCGCTAATTTACAGCGCGTCACAGCCCTTCGCCTTATCCTCATCGCGAGGAAAGGTGAAGGGCTTTCTTTTTGGTTTCATCCGTCTAGCGCGCGCCGCGCGGGGCCCACAAGGCCCGTGAGGATAAGACACATTGCTAGGATTTAGTCCGTGGAAAAAGAAAACGACTTTACTGAAGGTTCCCAGGGCGCTGGGGGAGAGGCGTCGGAAAGCGCGGCATCCCCAACTGAGGACAAGAAGCAGATGCCTTGGTTGCTGGAGACTGTCATCGTGGTGGTCTGTGTGCTCGCGGTCGTTGGAGTTTTCCAGAACTTCGTGGGCCGGCAGTATGTCATCCCGTCCGGCTCCATGGAGCCGACACTGCACGGCTGCGAAGGGTGTAACAACGACCGTATCTTCACCGAGAAGGTTTCTTATTACGGCGACAAGAGCCCAGAGCCTGGTGATGTCGTGGTCTTTAAGGGGACCCCGGACTGGGACAGCAATTGGGTGTCGCCACGCTCCGATAACCCGGTGATCCACCGTATCCAGGATGCCCTGAGCTACGTGTCGCTCACCCCGCCCGACGAGAACACGCTGGTAAAGCGCGTCATTGCCACCGGTGGCCAGACGGTGTCCTGCCAGGAGGGGGATCCGGCAGTCATGGTGGATGGCAAGCCTATTGAGCAGGATTATGTGCAGGATCCGCCAACCTATCGCGTTGATGAGACCACCGGTTCCTATGCCTGCGGCGGCGCGTATTTTGGCCCCGTGACCGTGCCTGAGGGCAATATCTGGGTAATGGGAGATAACCGCACGGCCTCCGCGGACTCGCGTTATCACATGCAGGATGAGTACCAAGGAACTATCCCGCTGGAAAACGTTCGCGGCAAGGTGATGTTCATCTTCTTCCCCTTCAACCGCATCGGTGGAGTCGATGACCCGGACATCCAGTCCTAGAGTTCGCGATGTCTTATGGGCGCTGGCAGTTACCTTCGTGGCGCTGGCGCTGATTCAGGCCTTCGTGGGCAGGATGTACCTCATCCCGTCCTCCTCCATGGAACCCACACTGCATGGCTGCCCGGGATGTACGAATGACCGCATCGCCGTGCAGAAGGTGAGCTATTACTTCAACGACCCGCGTCCTGGGGAGGTCGTGGTCTTTTCCGGGCCAGACTCGTGGAACACATCTTTTGAGGTGAAGCGTTCCCGCAACGTGCTCCTGCGCGGCATACAAAACCTTGGTGCCGCCGTGGGGCTCGTTCCCAACGGCGACAACATCTTGGTCAAGCGAGTCATCGCCACCGGCGGGCAGACCGTGTCATGCCAGGAGGGGGATCCAGCCGTGATGGTGGATGGCAAGCCCACCAACCAGGACTTCGTTCTGAATCCGCCGGAGATACCTGTTGATGAACGCGTGGGCTCGCAGGCCTGCGGTGGCGCCTACTTTGGTCCCGTCACGGTCCCGGAGGGTCACCTGTGGGTCATGGGAGACAATCGTACAAACTCGCTGGATTCGCGCGCTCACCTCGGAGACAAACTGCAGGGCACCGTACCCGTGGAGAACGTGCGCGGGAAGGTTTCCGCCGTGGTGATGCCGTTCAGCCGCGCCCAGACTATCGATGCTCAACCGGTGTAAACGCTATGCGCCGTCTCAAACAGAAGAGAACCTATGAGGTTGCGCTCTCCAAGGCGGGGCTGGGGCCTGTCGCGGGGGTGGATGAAGCCGGGCGTGGGGCCTGCTGCGGGCCGGTGACGATTGCCGCGTGCATTTTGCCCGATCGCATCATTCCCGGTTTGGAGCGGCTCGATGACTCGAAGAAGCTCACGCCGGCGGCCAGGGAGAAGCTGGAGCCGCTGATCAAACGTCGCGCGCTGGCGTGGTCGGTGGTGCACGTGGGAGCAAAGGACATCGATGCCTTTGGCATCCAGCACGCCAACCTGTCGGGGATGCGCCGCGCGGTGGCACAGCTTAAGGTCCGACCGGGCTATGTGCTGAGCGACGCCCTCTTTGTCCCCGGCCTGCCTACCCCGCAACTGCCGATCATCGGCGGCGATACTGCCGCACGCTGCATCGCTGCGGCAAGCGTTGTGGCCAAGGTGTCTCGTGATCGCTTGATGGATGAGCTCGCGCAGCGCTACCCGGGCTATGCCTTGGAATCGCATAAGGGGTATGGCACCGCCGCACACCAAGAGGCCATCGTGCAGTTGGGAGCGACGCCGGAGCACCGCATGAGTTATCGCAACGTTGCTGGGGCTCATGCGCAATTTCTCGCGCGCGCCTGAAGCCTGAGGCGGGGTGCGGGAACTAAGCTGGTGCTCAATCTGTGACACCGTGATCCCGGTTGATTGTGAGCGAAGGAGAAGCACACCGTGAGCGCTGAGGAACTCGATAACTACGAGGCTGAAGTCGAGCTGTCGCTGTACCGCGAATACCGCGATGTAGTCAGCCAATTCTCCTATGTGGTGGAAACCGAACGCAGGTTTTACCTGGCCAATGCGGTCGAGCTCATTCCGCATACATCGGGGCCGGACGTCTACTACGAGGTCCGCATGTCCGATGCATGGGTATGGGATATGTACCGCTCGGCGCGCTTTGTGCGCTACGTCCGTGTGATCACTTACAAGGACGTCAACATTGAAGAGCTGGACAAGCCGGACTTTGTCCTCCCAGAGTAAAGCTCGTGTGCGGGGTGCGGGTGCCAATGAAGTGGTGAGTCCGGACTAGTTATCCACAGATTTGGTGTGGCGAGACTCAAAGCTCTCGCCAGGGGGATGCCGAGTGAGGTGTTCTGGAAGTGCCGTAAGGGGGTGTGCGGCACAGGAATTGTCTTGTGTCGTGCTTGCGGCGTGTTGTGTACACGTTCAATTCCAAGGAGCACCATAATGACAAAAAATCTAGCGACTTCCGTGCATTCACCGAGCGTGGGGCAGACCATCCGCCCTGCGGATGCACTGGGGAAAGCGGGGGAGAAGTTCGCCGCTGACTTTTACCGAGCGCGCGGGGCTCAGGTGATAGCCGCGAACGTCCACTACCGTGTGGGCGAGCTCGACCTCGTTGTGCGCGAGCCTGATGGAACCATCGTCTTCTGTGAAGTTAAAACCCGGGCAACCCGCAACTTTGGCGTCGCTGAAGCGGTAACACCGCGCAAGCTGAAGCGCCTTCGCAAGGCTGCCGCGCAGTGGCTGAGCGCAAGGCGGAGTACTACCCAGCCCTTAAGCAAGGTTCGCTTTGATGTACTCGGGCTCGTGTCCACAGGGGCTGAGAAGGGGGAGGCCTTCGACGTGGAGTATTTCCAGGGGGTTGACCATGGCTCTCGGTAGGTGCGACACGATTGCGCTGGATGGCGTGCTGGCCAGGGTGGTCACCGTGGAAGCCAACGTGGGTCCCGGGCTTCCCGGTGTCCATGTGGTGGGACTGGGTGATGCCGCGATTTCGGAGTCGCGGGATCGCATCCGGACCGCGGTGAGCAACTCGCACCTACCGTGGCCGAAAACAAAGGTCGTGGTGTCCATGTCACCAGCATCGTTGCCCAAGGCCGGCGCACATTTCGATCTCCCCATGGCGCTGGCTATCTTAGCGGCAGGCCAGAGCGAGAAAAGTCGGCTCAGCGGGGCGCTCGTGCTCGGCGAGTTGGGACTGGACGGGCAGGTTCGCCCGGTCTCCGGCATCATCCCGGCGATTCTGGCGGCACGTTCGCAAGGCTATGACACGTTGGTCATTCCGGTTGGTAATGCGGCGGAAGCAGCATTGGTTCCCGGCATGCGAGTGCTGGTGGCCGAGACCCTCTGGGATGCTTTCACTTGGGTATGCGGGAGTGATTGCCTGCCGGACGCGCAGCTGATCACGCACGCTGCGGCGCCCGCGCGTGAACAGGTTGCAGACTTCAGCGAAGTAGCCGGACAGCGGGAAGCCAAGTGGGCAGCAGAGGTTGCCGCGGCTGGCGGCCATCACGTGATGATGGTGGGGCCACCTGGTTCCGGCAAATCAATGATTGCTTCGCGTTTGCCGGGCATCCTTCCGCGCTTGACCACGGAAGAAGCGGTGGAGGCTACCGCGATCCACTCGGTGGCGGGAGCCGTTGGCACGGCGATTTCCCGGGCGCCTTTCATCGCGCCGCACGCTTCGGTCACGAGGGCCGCGCTGATCGGCGGTGGATCGGGGCGCCCGCGGCCAGGTGCGGTGAGTCTGGCGCACCATGGAGTGCTCTTTCTCGACGAGGTCAGCGAGGTTCCGGCGCAAGTACTGGATAGCTTGCGCGCACCGCTGGAAGAAGGACAGGTGCGCCTGACTCGGGCTAGCCGCGAGGTAATCTTTCCCGCCCGCTTTCAACTGGTGTTGGCTGCGAACCCGTGCCGCTGTGGCGCTGAGGAACCGTCACGCTGCGAATGCCGGGCAGCAGACAGGATGAACTACCTATCCAACCTTTCGGGCCCATTGCGCGACCGCCTCGACATCATTGTGTCTTTGTCGGGGCAATCCGCGGTACTGCACCCAGAAGGGGAGGAAACCTCCGCAGACATTGCTCAACGCGTGGCCGCCGCCAGGGAACGAATGAAGGCGCGCTGGGAGGCCGATGGGCTGGGAAGCGTAGTCAATGGCGCCGTGTCTGCTTCCTATTTGCGGCGTCATCGCCCAGCAGCGGAGTCGGCGATGATTATGCTTGCTGCCTACTTGGCTGAAGGGGAGCTCAGCCAGCGTGGGGTGGATCGTGTGCTGCGCTTGGCGTGGACGTTGGCAGACCTCGATGGAACCGCCCGTCCCGAGCTCGACCACGTCAGCCGCGCACTCGATCTCCGTGGCGCTGACACGATCGAAAGGCTGGCCGCATGAGCGAACTCAACGTGTCGACCAGCCGTCACACCTGGGCCTACCTCAACCGCGTGGTGGAAGGACCCTCACCAACCCTCCACGGTCTGCTGACCCAATACCCGGCTGAGGAGATAGCGCGAGGAATCTATAAGGGAGAGGACTGGATCGGACCCCTGCGGCAGGCTACGGCATCGCGGCGGGACTGGCTACGACAAGACGAAGACCTCGCCGCCGCAGAGGCGGTCGGAGCCCGGCTCATCACACTCGATGACGCGGAGTGGCCCGGGGAGGAATTTGCCCGTGCCTTTGGGTTCTACCACCAGGGGCTCGTCGATGCCCCGGCGACGTTTGATGACCAAGCAGTCCCGCCCCACAGCCTCTGGGTTCGCGGCGGGAACCTGCGCGAAGCGGTAGCCCAATCCGTTGCCCTGGTGGGCACGCGCGCCGTGAGCCGGTACGGCTGGGAGGTGGGCTCACTTCTGGCTGGTGGCCTCGCAGCGCACCAATGGACCGTGGTGTCCGGTGGGGCAGTGGGGGTTGATACAGCGGTGCACGAGGCAGCTCTCGACGCAGGTGGGCAGACCGTCGCGGTGGCGGCCTGCGGTATTGACATTTCCTACCCGGCGCGCAATGCACGTCTCTTTGACAGGATTGCCGGGAATGGGTGCATCGTGTCCGAGTTCGCGCCGGGCACACGGCCACAGCGTTTCCGCTTCTTGTCCCGCAACCGCCTCGTGGCGGCGATGACCAGCGGCACCGTGGTGGTGGAAGCCGGGTTTCGTTCTGGCGCGTTGAACACGCTGAACTGGGCGGAGGCTCTGGGCCGGGTTGCGATGGCGGTGCCGGGCCCAGTCACGACGTCTGGGTCCTTGGGGTGCCACCAACGCATCCAGGATGGGCGAGCGCAACTGGTGGCCTCAGTCGACGAAATACGTGGACTCGTGGGCAAAGTCGGGGAAGTGGACGCTGCGGGTCAGTATGAACTTGAGTTCCAGCCAACCCCGGTACAACGCTTGTCCCGCAATGAGCTCAAAGTGTATGACTCCACTCCGCCGGAAAGCGCGGAGGAAGGAGCGAGTGCGGAGGATATCGCGGCTGCTGCGGGAATGCGGGTGGCGCTGACCATCCACCTGCTCGTGGCGATGCAAAAGATGGGGGTGATAACGCGCTCGGGCGCGATGTGGCAGCGCACCTGAGTACACTCATGTGACATGAGTGGAGCAAGTGGTAACGCCGAACGGCGCGTGGGCGGCCAGCTGGAGGAAGCGATCGAGGACTTTGCGGATTACCAGCGCATCGTTCGCGGCCGCTCCGAGGCGACTGTCCGTGGTTACTGCTCAGACCTGCGCCTGCTGGCTGCCGACGTCCCGAGTTTCTCGTCTTTTACTCTGAACGCCCTCCGTGCCTGGCTGGCGGGTGCCGTCGATGAGGGAAAGTCTCGCTCCACGCTGGCACGGCGTACCGCGGCGGTGCGCGCCTTTTCCACGTGGGCCGCGCGCGAGGGGCACCTCGAGACTGATGTCGCCCAGCGCCTGGCTACGCCCAAGGTGGGCAAGCATCTGCCCACTGTGATGTCGCCCGCTGCCGCCGGGGAACTGATGGGCAATGCGGTCTCCGCCGATGAGATCCATTTCCTGCGTGATAGCGCCATGCTCGAGTTTCTCTATGCCACCGGTGCGCGTGTAGCCGAATTGGTGAGCCTGGACATCGGGGATGTGGATCTTTCCCGCAGCACCGCGCGCGTGACCGGTAAAGGCAATAAGCAGCGCGTCGTTCCCTTCGGGGACGCGGCCCACGACGCGCTGCGCGCCTGGCTGAAGACGGGGCGCCCCGAGCTCGCCGGTGAAACGGAAGCGGTCTTCGTGGGCACGCGCGGACGCCGAATCGATGCGCGCCAGGTCCGCCGCGTCGTCGAACGCGCCGCACAAGTCACGGGCGCGCCGGGGCTCACCCCGCACGGCCTACGCCACTCCGCGGCTACGCATCTGCTCGAGGGCGGGGCCGATTTACGCATCGTGCAAGAGTTGCTCGGCCATTCTTCTCTGCAGACCACGCAGGTCTATACGCACGTTTCTGCCCAGCGCCTTAAGGACGTCTACGCTCGCTCCCACCCGCGGGCTTGAGTCGAATGACGGGCTCGCCGAGGAGATCCAGCGGGTTGATGTAGTCCTCGCGACCTTTAATTGCGCCCCAATGGAGTCCCGGATAGCCATCCACGGACGGCGCGAGCGTGCCGATCACGTCTCCTTCCTGCACTCGGTCACCTTTCTTAACCCGCGCGAACACTGGTTGATAAGTGGTGCGTAGGCCGTTGCCATGAGCAATCGAAAGGGCTGGCTTACCCGCTATGGAGCCTGCGAAGTACACAACGCCGTCGCCAGCGGCACGCACCTTACCGCCGACAGGTAGATCCAGATCGACACCGCGGTGCCCGGCCATCCACCGCTTCTCAGGAGGTTCGAAGCCACGCAAGACACGCGAAGCAACCGGCTCCCCAGTGGTGGGGTCGACGAAGGCGGCGGCGAGGGGGACGTCGGCAAGCGCGGCCCAAACGCATAGCAGGGCAGATAAACAAAGTAGACGGTGACGCATGACCTCAAGCCTGCGCGTGAGCGCGGCTCGAGGGAAGGGGCTGCGCTCCGCCTGTGGATAAACTGGTGCTGAAGAAACTCATGGTGCGCTAGGGAAAAGTTTGTTAAGTCTGTCAACAATCCAGCGGAGGTGATTCGGTCGCGCCGTTTGGAATCACCGTGTGTGCAGTACTAAGCTAGCCCACAGCAGTCTGTGCTCGGCACCGAATGGTTACCACATGGACTGACTACGCGCGGCGAAGTAGTCGCTTCCTGGGTTAAGGAAGAGACAGTCTGTGGTTGACGCGGTCCCCACAATGATGGGGTGTTGACCAAGGCCTTCGTTGCTAGGGTGCGGAATAAAACACCGCACAATTTTTGCAAAACCGAAACAACGTATAGAAAGCGAGCGAATCATGGCAGTTGTAACCATGCGCGAGCTCCTCGACGCTGGTGTCCACTTCGGTCACCAGACCCGTCGCTGGAACCCGAAGATGAAGCGTTTCATCTTCACCGACCGTAACGGCATCTACATCATCGACCTGCAGCAGACGCTGACCTACATCGATGAGGCCTTCGAGTTCGTTAAGGAAACCGTCGCACACGGCGGCACCATCCTCTTCGTTGGTACCAAGAAGCAGGCTCAGGAAGCTGTTGCTGAAGAGGCTTCCCGCGTTGGTATGCCGTACGTGAACCACCGCTGGCTCGGCGGCATGCTCACCAACTTCCAGACCGTCTCCAAGCGCCTGAAGCGCATGAAGGAGCTGCAGGCTATGGATGCAGCTGAGGACGGCTACAAGGGCCGCACCAAGAAGGAAGTTCTGATGCTGACCCGCGAGCGCACCAAGCTGGAGCGCGTCCTGGGTGGTATCTCCGATATGACCAAGGCTCCGTCCGCACTGTGGATCGTTGACACCAACAAGGAGCACATCGCGGTCAAGGAAGCCCAGAAGCTTAACATCCCGGTTGTTGCCATCCTGGACACCAACTGCGACCCGGATGAGGTCGATTTCCCGATTCCGGGCAACGACGACGCTATCCGCGCCACCAAGCTGCTCTCCGGCATCATCGCCACCGCTGTGGATGAGGGCAAGAAGGCTCGCGAGGAGCGCCAGCTTGCACAGGCCAAGGAGGCTGCCGGCGACACCGCTGAGAAGGACGCCCGCGACGCCGCTGAGGCTGCCGCTGCGTCTGACCCGGCTTCCGCTGAGAAGTCCGAGGACGCCGAGAAGTCCGCAGAGTAATCTGCATACCTGAAGCCCCCGTACCGCGCGGCGCCTACTGTCCGCGGAGATGGGGGCTTTTTCTCACGTGTTTTCCGAAGCTTGCGAAGGCGCGTGACACACCACAGGGGTGAAACACCACGCAGAGGGTTTCCTCCGTTGGGGGAGTGGGAGAAAGCTAACACCCCCTCAACGCGACGTGGTGGTAGCGATTCAGCTACGCTATTTCAACGAATACCGTTTAAATCCAAGGAGGATCGCTCCAACTATGGCGAACTACACTGCTGCAGACGTAAAGGCATTGCGTGAGGCCACCGGCGCCGGCATGCTCGATTGCAAGAAGGCTCTCGACGAGTCCCAGGGTGACTACGACAAGGCCGTTGAGTACCTGCGCATCAAGGGCGCAAAGAACGTGTCCAAGCGCGCTGAGCGTGAGGCAACTGAGGGTCTGATTGCTGTCTCCGGCAACACGATGGTGGAGATCAACTGCGAGACCGACTTCGTGGCCAAGAACGAGGCTTTCAAGTCCTTCGCTGCCAAGATCGCTGAGGCTGCTGGTGAGGCCAAGGTCAACTCCGGTGAGGAACTCAACAACCTGGAGATTGACGGCAAGAAGGTTTCCGAGGTCGTCGACGAAGAGTCCGCAAAGACCGGCGAGAAGCTGCAGGCCCGCCGTGCCGTCACCATTGAGGGTGACAACGTAGCTGTGTACCTGCACCAGCGTTCCGCTGACCTGCCGCCGGCAGTGGGTGTCCTGGTGTCCTACGAGGGCAACGCAGAAGGCGCTCACGCAGTCGCTCTCCAGATCGCAGCTATGAACGCTGAGTACCTCACCCGCGAGGACGTTCCGGCTGAGATCGTTGAGAAGGAGCGCGAGATCGCTGAGGCCACCACCCGTGAGGAGGGCAAGCCGGAGGCTGCCCTGCCGAAGATTGTGGAAGGCCGCCTGAACGGCTTCTACAAGTCCGTGGTCCTGCTGGAGCAGGCAGCACTGTCTGACTCCAAGAAGACCGTTAAGCAGGTCGCAGACGAGGTTGGCACCACCATTACCGGTTTCGTCCGTTACGAGGTCGGCGTCTAAGCGCTTCTGAAGCTTTCGCAGTCATGGCCGCATGTCGTGCGGCGGCTGCCTTCCGTTCCCTCCTCCACTCCTTTTCCCTACGCCGTGTGGCCAAAGGAAAGAAGTGGGGGAGGGAGTTCGCTGTTTTAGCCTGCCCCTGAGGGTGGGGCTCGCACGCAGCTGAGTATTAGCAAGCGGCTTCCTATGGTTAAGATGGAACAGAATTATTCAAGCGCTTAACTGAAGCGTCGCCATGCGTGAAGGAGACGATGAAGACCGTGACCAACCCTGAACCGAAGCGAACCGGATACAAGCGAGTCATGCTCAAGCTGGGCGGTGAGATGTTCGGCGGTGGCAAGGTCGGCATCGACCCTGATGTGGTAGAAAACGTCGCCCGCCAAATTGCCGAGGTGGCGCAGCAGGGTACCGAAATCGCCGTCGTTATCGGCGGCGGTAACTTCTTCCGCGGCGCCGAACTTTCCCAGCGCGGCATGGACCGCGCGCGCTCCGACTACATGGGCATGCTCGGCACCGTCATGAACTCCCTGGCGCTGCAGGACTTTCTCAAACAGCAGGGCATCGACTGCCGCGTGCAGACCTCCATCAACATGGCACAGATCGCTGAGCCCTACCTCCCGCTGCGTGCCGACCGCCACTTGGAAAAGGGCCGCGTCGTCATCTTCGGCGCCGGAATGGGCATGCCGTACTTCTCCACCGATACCACTGCGGCGCAGCGAGCCCTAGAGATCGGCGCGGAAGTCCTCTTCTTGGCCAAGGCAGTCGACGGCGTCTATTCGGCCGACCCCCGGACCAACCCGGATGCCGAACTGTATTCCGAAATCACCCCGCGTGAGGTTATTGAGAAGGGTCTGAAGGTGGCCGATGCCACCGCGTTCAGCCTCTGCATGGACAACAATATGCCGATTTTGGTCTTCAACCTCCTCACCGAGGGCAACATCAAGCGTGCCGTCAACGGCGAGAAGATCGGCACGCTGGTTCAGTCCTAGTACAAATGGGCTGCGACCTGCTAAATTCTTTCCCAGAACTTTTGACTATTTCAAGGGAGTTGTAACCCTCATGATCGACGAGATCCAGCTCGAAGCTGAAGAGCACATGACCGCTTCGGTAGAGCACACCCGTGAGCAGCTGCTCACCATCCGCACCGGCCGCGCCAACCCGTCCATGTTTAACGGCTTGGTCGCTGAGTACTACGGGGTTCCGACCCCGATTACCCAGATGGCCACCATCTCGGTCCCTGAACCGCGCATGCTGCTCATCAAGCCTTATGAACAGTCCGTGATGAATGAGATTGAGAACGCAATCCGCAATTCGGATCTCGGTGTGAACCCGACGAACGACGGTCAGGTACTGCGCGTGACCATCCCGCAGCTGACCGAGGAGCGCCGCCGCGACATGGTCAAGATGGCCAAGAGTAAGGGCGAGGACGGCAAGATTGCTATCCGCAACATCCGCCGCCGTGCTATGGAGCAGTTGAAGAAGCTGCAGAAGGATGGCGACGCGGGTGAGGACGAAGTTATCGCCGCCGAGAAGGAGATGGAAAAGATTACGTCCGGCTACATCGAGCAGGTGGACCAGCTCGTAGCCAACAAGGAAGAAGAGCTCATGGAGGTCTAGCCTCCGCACTCACAGAGTTTTGACTTGCCGCCGCGCCAGGCACCGACCAGCACGGCGGTCTTTTCTGTGTAGACCTTGACTTACCCCACGATTGAATGAGGAGCACGCGTGAGCACTGAGCACTCGAGCCGAATGCCCAAACCCAAAAACTCCGCGGGTCGAGACATGCCCGCGGCGATTGCCGTTGGTGTTGGTTTGGGTGCGCTCGTTGTCTTTGCGGTGTGGGCTGGACCCCTTGTGTGGTACCTCGTCGTAGCCACAGCGCTGGGCCTAGCCATGTGGGAGGTTCTTACTCGGCTGCGGGAGCACTCCTACTACGTTCCGCGGACGTTGCTCATCGTCCTGGGCCAAGCCATGGTGTGGGTCTCGTGGTTCCTTAATGCCTCCGGCCTCGTCGCGGTTTATGTGGTTGCGGTCTTGGCGCTCATGTTCGGCCGCCTCTTTCACAACGGCAGACACCGCCCCCCGATCAACTATCTGCGCGATATGTCCGTGGGTATTTTCGTTCTCACCTGGATCCCACTTTTTGGCACTTTTGCCGCGATGCTTTCGCGGGTGGAGACGCCCTTTGCCTCGGGCGCGGCGTCGATTGTCGTGTTTATGCTCTGCGTCGTCGCCTCAGACACCGGTGGTTTCATCGCCGGCGTGATGTTTGGATCGCACCCCATGGCCCCCGCGGTGAGCCCCAAGAAGTCGTGGGAGGGCTTTGCCGGCTCGGTAGTTTTCGGCACCCTGACCGGTGCATTGAGTTTCGCGTTCCTGCTGCACCACACTCCATGGGTGGGCGCGCTCATGGGCCTCGGGCTCGTTTTCTGCGCCACTCTCGGTGACTTGGTGGAGTCTCAGTTTAAGCGGGAATTGGGCATCAAGGATATGTCTGCCTTGCTGCCCGGTCACGGCGGCATCATGGACCGCCTGGATGGCATGCTGCCATCCGCGATGGTCACGTGGGTGGCAATGAGCTTCCTGACCACCCTGGCGCCGTAGGTCTTACCGGCGCGCTTGCTTGCGTACCTGGCGGCGCAACTCGAACATGCGCCAGCCGCCCACCAGGGCCATAATGAGCGCGCCGGCAATGGCGCAGATGAGGTAAGTGACACCGGCGGGGAACTGCACTGACCAGTTAAGGAAGTTCAGCGGTACTTGGTGCTGGTTCTGCAGGATGAAGATGATAAGGACGATGAGCAGCAAGAAGCCCACGATGAGGGCAATCCACGTGCTGGCGGCGAAGGAGCCCTTGACCTTTCCGTCATTTTTATTGTCATAGTCGGTTGCGCGCGGAGCCGGCTCCACCGCACCGCCACCGGAAGTGGTTTCCGCAGACAGGTCGGTCAGAGGCTCGTCGGCCGGAGCGGTGGTGCGGAATTCCTCAGGGGAGTTTTCTGGATTCGTCATGCATCTATTAAATAGGTTGAGATGTCACTTTCGCCACTCCAGCAGAGCCTAGATTGGATAATGTGGCTGAAAACGTGGAAAATGGGCTCTACCATGGCTGAACCACTGAAACTGAATTTCTCCGCTCCGCGCCGCGGGCTACCCCCGAAGCACTTCGCGGACCTGACCGAGGCCGAGCGCATTGAGGCGCTCGCGGAACTTGGCCTGCCTAAGTTCCGGGCAAAGCAGCTGGCCAAGCACTACTACGTCCACCACACCGCCGATGTTTCCGAGATGACGGATATCCCGGCTGCCTCCCGCGAGGCAGTCCAGGAGCGTTTGTTCCCCACGCTCATGCAACCCATTCGGCAGACTTCCACCGACGACGGCGAGACCACCAAGTCCCTGTGGCGTTTGCACGACGGCACGCTGCTGGAGTCCGTGCTCATGCGCTACCCAGGGCGCGCCACCCTGTGTATCTCCTCCCAGGCCGGGTGCGGCATGGCCTGTCCGTTCTGCGCCACCGGCCAGGGCGGGCTGGACCGCAACCTGTCCACCGCGGAAATTGTGGAGCAGTTTAGGCACGCTGCTCGCCTTTTGGAAGAGGAAGGCGGGCGCTTAAGCAACGTTGTCTTCATGGGCATGGGCGAGCCGCTGGCCAACTACAAGCGCGTGGTTCATGCGGTGCGCCAGATTACCGGACCTGATCTCAGCGGCTTCGGATTGTCCCAGCGCAACGTCACTGTATCGACGGTGGGGCTGGCCCCGGCCATCCGCAAGCTCGCGGATGAGGATTTGTCCTGCACCCTCGCAGTGTCCCTGCACACCCCGGACGATGAGCTGCGCGATACTCTCGTGCCGGTCAACAACCGCTGGCCGGTCGAGGAGGTGCTCGATGCCGCTAAGTACTACGCCGACAAGTCTGGCCGCCGCGTGTCCATCGAGTATGCGCTGATCCGCGATAAGAACGATCAGGATTTTCGCGCCGACATGCTGGGCCGGAAGCTGCATGCGGCACTGGGCTCTAAGGTTCACGTCAACGTCATTCCGCTCAACCCCACACCGGGTTCGGAGTGGGACGCTGCCCCGAAGGCGCGCCAGGACGAGTTCGTTCGCCGCGTCATCGCGCAGGGCGTGCCGTGTACCGTGCGTGATACCAAGGGCGATGAAATCGCTGCGGCTTGTGGCCAGCTCGCCGCTGATGAGCGCGAGACCGCTTAAGGGCTCTGCTTACAGTTTCCTAACGATAGTTTTTCGGAGAACAAAGCATTAATGGTTCTTGATACCGTTAATGCTTATGACTTATCCTTATCGTGCGGACTTAGCCGCTGATCCGCGCACCCAAGCTCTTGCGGTGCGCGACCTGCGCAAGTCCTTTGGTTCTCAGATCGCTGTCAACCACCTCAACCTGGATGTCCCGCGTGGTTCCATCTACGGGATAGTGGGGCCCAATGGCGCGGGCAAGACCACGATGCTGACCATGGCCTGTGGCCTCCAGCGCCCGGATTCTGGCCACAGCTTCATCGCTGGTCACAATGTGTGGGAGGATCCCATCCCCGCCAAGCGGGCCATGGGTCTGCTCATGGATGGGGCACCGGTCTTCGACCGCCTGACGGGCGCGGAGTATTTGCACTACCTCGGTGCTTTGCACAAACTGGAACGCGCCGAGTCGCTGCGCCGTGCGCAGGAGCTTCTCGACGCCCTCTCCCTCTCCGATGCCGCCGACAAACGCATCTCGGATTATTCCGCCGGCATGACCAAAAAGATCCTCTTGGCCGGCGCCGTCCTGCACAACCCAGAGGTGCTCATTCTCGATGAGCCGCTGGAAGCCGTGGATCCGGTCTCCGGGCGCCTCATCCAGCAGATGCTGCGCGCCTATGCTGCGCGTGGCGGCACGGTTATTTTGTCTTCGCACGTCATGGAGCTTGTTGAGGGGCTTTGTGACCACGTTGCCATCATCAACGGCGGCCAAGTCATCACCGCAGGCCACGTGGATGATGTCCGGCAGGGCCAAAGCCTGAGCGATCTGTTCATCGCGGCCGTTGGGGGACGGGACCTGGACGCCTCGAAGTTTGGGTGGCTGCGCTCGCAAGCGGCGGGTGATAGCGAATGACATCCACTCTGTTCAGGCTTCATCGCACTCTGTGGTGGCGCAGTGTTGCCTCCAACCCGTCGACGCTCATCATGGGGCTGTTGATGCTGCTCTACGGGGCTATCGGTCTCGTTTCGCTCGCCTTCATGGTGTATACCGATATCACCACACCCGGACACGGTTACCAAGCGCTGACCGTCGGGGTGGCAGGAGGCATGCTCATCTACGTACTCCTCGCTCTTTTCATGCCGGCGGGGGAGAACCAGTTGAGCCCGACAACCCTGGGAGCTCTTCCTCTGACTCCCCGCGAGGTTCTTCCGGGCCTCTTCCTTTCCAGCTTGCTGACCACCCGCGCCATCATGTCGGTTGTCTTTTCCCTGGTATATGCGATCATCGGCAGCATCTTCCTTATACTGACGGGGCCTGGGTGGGCCGCAGTGCCCTTCGTCGTCGGCATGGTTCTCTCGTGTGCGACGACCATCATCTTCGGCGAATGCCTTGGCCAAGTGGCTTCCGCCATCGCGGATTCCCAGAAATCCCGCACCCAAATCGCGGCGATGGTGGTCATGGGCTTGCTGGTCTTTGGCATGCTGCAGGCGCAGAGCGTCCTGGAGTCTTTGCCGCCGTTAAACACGGTGGGCACTGCCAGCGCTTGGACCCCGTTTGGTGCAGGGGTGGGGTGGGCGCTCGCGCTTGCCGACGGCCACTTCCTCACCGCCCTAGCCCAACTGCTCATCGCGGTGGCCAGCCTTGGCCTGTTGGTATGGGGGTGGTCCCGTCAGATAACCGGCCTTATGCGCAATCCGGGAGCGGGTGGTGACGCAGCCAGCGAGGTGACGGGCAAGGGAGTATCCAAGTTGGAGTTGGGCGCGTGGTCTTATTCCAGCCCGGCGGCGATGGAATATACCCGCGCGTTGCGTTATCTCACCCGTGACAAGCGGCAAACAGGCATGCTGTACATGATGCCTCTGTTCGGCGTGGTGACGCTCTATCAGCTGTGGAAGGGCGAGGACTTCGCTGCCTATTTCATGCTGTGCTTCAGCGCAATCGTGCTCTCTTCGCTCTTGGCTAATGATTATGGCTTCGATGGGCCATCGAACTGGGTCCACATGGTGGCGCCGGTTGCCCCGCGCACCATACTTCATGCGCGCCACCTCGCACACGTGACTATTCCTTTGATTGGGTTTGTTCTGCTTGCCGTAGTGGTTCTTGTCTTTGGTGATGACGGCACCTTGGGCATGTTGAGCACAGCTGTGGCCCTAGGAGTATTTATCTCCACGGCGGCGGTGGGCTTGGGCCTTACTGTGCTTAACCCTTATCCCTTGTCCGCTCCTGGGCAGAACCGGTGGAATGATAAATCTGGCTATTCCGCTGGTGCTTTTCTCACTGCGTTCGTCGGCATGCTGTTGGTATGGGTGCCCGCGCTGCCCGGCATCGTGGTTTCTGCCCTCGTTTACGAGCGAGGAGGCTGGCTGCTTTACGTTGCGGTGATGGTTTCGCTGCTGGTCCCGGCGCTGGTTTACGCCGTTGTCTGGCGCTTTGCCGGAAACAGAGCGCAGGAGCGAACCCCGGAAATCTACGCGGTGGTCAACCGTTACGTGACCTAGGGGGCGAAAAGATAAAACAAAGCTCCCTTTTAGCAGGCCATTCGTGAACTGCAGAAAGGGAGCTTTATTTAAAGCGAAGAAGCGTTAGTTAGCCACCGGCTTGGCAGCGTGGCGGCCTTCGGTCACACCACGAAGGTGGGCAACGCGAGAAGGCTCGATGTTGAGGGCACGCAGCTCATCATCAGTCAGAGAAGCGTAGACGTTGTGAACGGTCTTCTGCTCGTATGCCCAGTCCGGCTCCTCGTGGCCTACCGGCTTGTTACGGGCGGTCAGGGTGCGCACCTGGGAGAGCTTCGGCTGCAGAGCGTAAATCACCAAACCGAGGGCGATAAGGACTGCCAAGGTGATGAGCCAAATCGTCTCCACGTGGCCCTTGTGGTTACCAAAGTTATAAGCAAGCAGGAACACGACGGACGTCCAACCGGCGATCTGTACGCCCGAGCGGCTGATGCGGGACCAACCGAAACCTGCGGACGGGACGTCATCGGTGGATACGCCGTCGAAAACCTGCGATGCCGGCTTGTGGGAAGACACTTGCTCTCCTTTGCGTGTACATGCAGCTCACCCTGGATAGAACTAGTTGAGTCGAGCGAGCGCACGAAAAATGCCAGTTATTCTGTGTAGTAGTTTAAATGATCCTGCCGACAACCGCGATTAAACACCCCCGCCTTTCGCTATCGGAGCACCTATGACTCCGGCTAGGGTGAACAGGGTGAGTACCCAACGCATTCTGATTCTCGGCTCTACTGGCTCGATTGGCACCCAGGCTCTGGACGTTATCGCGGATAATCCCGATAAATTCACAGTCGTGGGTATCGCTGCCGGTGGGTCCAACCCACAGCTCGTCATAGAGCAGGCCCGCGCTCTCAACCTTTCGTTTGACCACGTGGCCGTCGCTAAGCCTGAGGCGGCCCACACCGTTTCCGAGGCCCTCGGCGGCGCTGTGCTGTCGGGCCCAGACTCCGCAGAACAACTTGTCAAGGCCATCGATGCGGATAAGGTTCTCAACGCGCTTGTTGGATCCATGGGCTTGGCATCCACCATCGCCACTTTGGAGAAGGGCGAGCTGTTGGCGTTGGCGAACAAAGAATCCCTCGTCGCCGGCGGCTCCATCGTCACCCGCTTGGCGGGGGAGGGGCAGATTATTCCGGTGGATTCCGAGCATTCCGCCATGGCGCAGTGCCTGCGCGCGGGCAGCGGTGTGGAGCTTGAGCGCCTCGTTCTTACCGCCTCTGGCGGTCCTTTCCGCGGGTGGACCCGCGAGGAGATGTGGGATGTCACCCCGCAGCAAGCAGCGCAGCACCCGACGTGGTCGATGGGGCAGATGAACACCCTGAATTCGGCGACTTTGGTGAATAAGGGCCTTGAGCTCATCGAGGCGACCTTGCTGTTCGACATCCACCCGGACCTTATTGATGTCACCGTTCACCCCCAATCCATCGTGCACTCCATGGCCACCTTCACCGATGGCTGCACGATTGCGCAGTGTTCCCCGCCGTCGATGAAGCTGCCGATCTCGTTGGCGCTGGACTGGCCACACCGAGTACCCGGCGCTCAGCCGGCGTTGGACTTTTCCGCCGCTCATGACTGGCGCTTCGAGCCGCTCGATGACGAAGCCTTCCCAGCCGTTCGCCTTGCCCGCGAGGTAGCCGCTGCCGGCGGCACGCATGCCGCTGTATATAACGCTGCGAACGAGGAGGCAGCAGCGGCTTTCCTGGCGGGTCGCATCCACTTCCCGGAAATTGTTGACGTGGTTAGCCACGTCGTGGGTCAGGCCTCGGAGTTCGCTGGTGTACCCTCTAGCGTCGATGATGTCCTCGCTGTGGAAGGTGAGGCCCGCCGTCGCGCGAACGCGCTGGTGGATTCGCTCGCTCGTTAGAAAGCCTCAGAGTTTATGGCAAATGTCCTCGGTATTATCCTCTTCGCTTTGGGGATCGGCATCACCGTTGCCCTACACGAGGCAGGCCACATGTTCACCGCCCGTGCCTTCGGGATGCGAGTGCGGCGCTACTTTATCGGCTTTGGGCCGCGCGTCGCCTCCTTTACACGTGGCCACACCGAATACGGCCTTGCCGCTTTTCCAGTGGGTGGCTTTTGCGATATCGCGGGCATGACGGCGCAGGATGAGTTCCTCACGGAGGAAGAAGAGCCCTATGCCATGTATAAGAAGCCGGCGTGGCAGCGGATCATCGTTCTGGCCGGCGGTATCACGGTTAACCTGCTGTTGGGATTCATTATCCTGCTGATCATTGCCATGACCACCGGCCTGCCTAACCCAGACGCGGATGTTCGTCCACGCGTAGGGGAGGTCTCCTGTGCTGTGAACCAGAATGCCGAGGGTGAATTAGAACCCTGCCAGGGCCTGGGCCCAGCCGGTGAAGCGGGCGTGGAGCCGGGGGATATCGTTGTCGCGCTCAACGGCGAGACTATGGACTCCTTCGCGCAGCTTCGCGATACCGTCATGAACTACCCCGGTGACACCGTCACCCTCACCGTCGAGCGCGATGGTGCAGCGCGTGATTTCGATATCACGCTTGCTACGGTGACTCGACTCAACGCGGAGGGACAGCTGGTGAAGGTCGGCGCCATCGGCATGACCAACCAGATTATCGATATCAGGGAGACCTACTCCTTTGTCGACGCTATCCCGGCCACCGCGCGCTACTCGGGATATGCCTTGAACGCCACCGTCCAGGGCATCGCCCAATTCCCGGCAAAGATTCCGGGTGTGGTGGCTTCTATCTTCGGGCAGGAGCGTGATGTCAACGGGCCTATTTCCGTGGTGGGCGCCTCCCGTGTGGGCGGCGAGCTGGTGGAGCGCAGTCTGTGGTCCTCCTTCTTTATGATGCTGGCCACCCTCAATTTCTTCCTCGCGTTGTTCAACCTCATTCCGCTACCGCCTTTTGATGGCGGTCACATCGCCGTGATTTTCTACGAAAAGATCCGTGATGCCCTGCGCCGTCTCATGGGCAAGGAACCGAAGGGCCCGGCGGATTACACCAAGCTCATGCCGGTGACCTATGTGTTGGCTTTCATTCTTATGGCGGTGGGTGCGCTCATCATGATTGCGGACGTGGTCAACCCAATTCGGCTGTTTGGCTAGTGATCTGGCTGCCTGCTCCCGCTGTCGTGCGCGGTGCTAGAGTAGGGGCGTTAAAACCCAATTAGCAAGGAGCACACATGTCGACCCCTATTGGTCTTGGTATTCCCGACGGCCCACCTCCCACCTTGGCGCCGCGCCGCAAGACGCGTCAGCTCATGGTCGGCCAGGTTGGCGTGGGCTCTGACCACCCCATCTCCGTGCAGTCGATGACTACGACGAAGACGCATGACATCAACGCCACCCTTCAGCAGATTGCTCAGCTGACCGCCAGTGGCTGCGATATTGTTCGCGTAGCTTGTCCGAAGACTGTGGATGCGGAGGCTTTGCCAGCAATTGCGCAGAAGTCCCCGATCCCGGTGATTGCCGATATTCACTTCCAGCCCAAGTACATCTTCGCCGCCATCGATGCCGGCTGTGCCGCTGTCCGCGTTAACCCGGGCAACATCAAGGAATTTGATGGCCGCGTCAAGGAGGTAGCTAAGGCAGCCGGCGATGCTGGTATTCCGATTCGCATTGGCGTTAACGCAGGCTCCCTGGACAAGCGCATCATGGAGAAGTACGGCAAGGCCACTCCGGAGGCCCTCGTCGAGTCTGCACTCTGGGAGGCCGGGCTCTTCGAGGAGCACGGTTATGGCGATATCGCCATTTCCGTAAAGCACAATGACCCGGTCGTCATGGTGGAGGCCTACCGCCAGCTCGCCGCTCAGTGCGACTACCCGCTGCACCTCGGCGTTACCGAGGCCGGCCCCGCATTCCAGGGCACCATCAAGTCTTCGGTCGCTTTCGGTGCCCTGCTTGCCGAAGGCATCGGTGACACCATCCGCGTGTCCTTGTCCGCGGACCCGGTCGAAGAGATCAAGGTCGGTGACCAGATTCTGCAGTCCCTCAATTTGCGCCCGCGCAAGCTGGAGATTGTCTCCTGCCCGTCCTGTGGTCGCGCACAGGTGGACGTGTACAAGCTGGCCAACGAGGTCACCGAGGGCCTTGACGGTATGGAATTCCCGCTGCGCGTGGCCGTTATGGGCTGCGTGGTGAACGGCCCGGGCGAGGCCCGCGATGCAGATCTCGGTGTGGCCTCTGGCAACGGCAAGGGCCAGATCTTCGTCAAGGGTGAGGTCATCAAGACCGTGCCCGAATCCAAGATCGTGGAAACGCTCATCGAAGAAGCAATGCGCCTGGCAGAAGAACAGGGCCTGGAGGCCGTGGAAGGCGCCAAGGCTGAGGTTCGCGTTACCAAGTAGCACGCCTGCGGTGTGGGGTGGCCGCCGCGCCGCCCCAGGCTGCTACGCTGCCCAAGCATGAAGAGGTTCGTGGCGCTGCTGGGTGCGGTAGGTTTCGCGGCGTCGTCTGTGGTGGGATGTACCCCCAAGCCGGTGTCCGCACGCCCAATTGCAGAAGAGTTTCTCGAGAGCATGGAAACTCGCAACAACGAAGAGCTGGTGCAGCTGATCGACGATGGCTCGACCGCCACGAACACCCTTGACGCCACCTTCGCGGGCCTGCAAGCAGAGGGCCTCGACGTCGAACTGACCGGGGTAGATCAGGAAGAGGCTCAGGCCACCGCGCACTATTCAGTGACGTGGACTCTGCCGCGTAATCGTTCCCTCCGCTATGACACGTCTATGGCCTTGACTCGCAAGGACAAGGACTGGACTGTCCGCTGGCAGCCCAGCATCATTCACCCCGATCTCGGCGCGCACCAGCACCTCGAGCTGCGCTCAGTCGCGCCGAAGCGCGCGGGCGTGGTCTCCTCCGATGGCGTCGAGCTGATGTCACCGGGGCTGCAATACCGCCTTGTTGTCGATACCGACGCTGTCGATGACCCGCGTCCGCTGGCAGCTAAGATTTCCGGCGCTTTGAGCCAAGCGCATCGGGAGGATGATTCCATTCCGGAGGTTGATTCTGGCGAACTTGCCACAAACCTCGAAGGAATCGATGGCTCCTACTCGGTCACCATGCTCAACGAGGCCCAGGCAGCGAGGCTGCGTCCCGTCCTGGAAAACCAGAAGGGGATTCGCTTCAATGAGGAGCCGGCGCTCATCACTCGCGATACCGGCCTGGCACCCGACATCCTCTCCCGTGTGCGATCCATGGTTTCTGAAGAAGTCGATGGCAAGAATGGTTGGTCCGTCTCTGTCGTGAACGAACACGGGGCTGCGCTATCCGACGTCGAGTATCACGAGCCCGAAGCGGCTCCGTCCATCAAGGTTTCGCTGGATTATGACGTTCAGCGTGCTGCGCAAGAAGCCATTAATCTGCACCCCGGGTACGAGGCCATGATTGTGGCCATGCGCCCCTCCACGGGCGAAATTCTGGCCGTGGCGCAAACCCCGGAAGCAGATAAGAAGGGCGACATCGCCCTCCAAGGCCAGTTCCCTCCCGGATCGGTCTTCAAGATTATTACGGCCTCGGCGGGCGTCGACAAGCAAGGCCTGTCCACAGATTCCATCGTGCCCTGCCCGGGCACCATGGATCTGTACGGGCGCACCGTGACCAACTACAACGGGTTCTCGCTCGGCTCGGTACCGCTGCGCCAAGCCTTTGCACAATCCTGCAACACCACGTTCGCGCAGATCTCGACCGACCTCCCCAAGGGTGAGCTTCGCGACGTGGGCAAGCAATACGGGCTGGGCATCGACTACGAGGTGCCGGGGCTCTCGACGATTACCGGTTCGATCCCAGAGGGAGAAACCCCGCTTGAACGCACGGAAGCCGGCTATGGCCAGGGCCTTGACCTTGTCTCTCCCTTTGGCATGGCGCTTGTTTCTTCGACGGTAGCGGCTGGCAAGACCCCGACGCCGACTCTCATCGAGACACGGGAGACCAAGGTTTCCGAGGAGGTCCCCGCGCCGAGTGAAGAGACGCTGAATCAGGTACGGGACATGATGCGTCAGGTGGTGGCGAGCGGTACTGCGGCGGGTATGCAGGCACAGGGAACCATTTATGGAAAGACCGGTGAGGCAGAAATCAACGACGGCTCGCACGCGTGGTTTACCGGCTTCCGCGATGATGACATTGCTTTTGCCACACTCGTGGTGTTGGGCGGTGGCTCGACGATTTCGGTCAACATCACTGATAACTTCCTGCAGCGTTTGGATGCCCTCCGCGCGGAAGGCCACGGCGAGGTTGCTCCTGCACAAGAGCAGTAGCGCGCGCTCATGAGCGCGCCAATGGTGCTCTTTGTCGGGTGCTGGGGAAGAGGGCTACCATGAGTAGTTATGACTAAGCGCGCGATGCTGAAACAAGAAAAAGATACTCCAATCCGCACGGTACCGAAGGATATCGAACGCCCAGAGTACGTGTGGAAGGATACGGTCCAGGAAGCGCAGGGCGAGCCGTTTGTGCAGACCCCGGAGGTCATTGAGGCCATGCGTGAGGCCTCACGCATCGCGGCCAACGCTCTGCAGGAAGCCGGAAAGGCTGTGGCTCCCGGTGTGACCACGGATGAGATTGACCGCGTTGCGCACGAGTATATGTGCGATCACGGTGCCTACCCGTCGACGCTGGGGTACTTGGGCTTTCCGAAATCCTGCTGCGTGTCCCTCAATGAGATTGTCTGCCACGGCATCCCGGATACCACGGTGATTGAGGATGGCGACATCGTCAATATCGACGTCACTGCCTTCAAGAATGGTGTGCACGGCGATACCAATGCCACCTTCCTCGCCGGCAATGTCTCAGAGGAGCACAAGCTGTTGGTGGAGCGCACGAAGGAAGCGATGATGCGCGGGATCAAGGCGGCGAAGCCCGGCCGTGAGATTAACGTTATTGGTCGCGTTATTGAGTCTTATGCCAATCGTTTCGGCTACAACGTGGTTACCGATTTCACTGGCCACGGTGTGGGCCCGACCTTCCACAACGGCCTCGTCGTGCTGCACTACGACTCGATGACCTACCGCGACATCCTTGAGCCGGGAATGACGCTGACCATTGAGCCGATGATCAACCTGGGATCGCTGGACTATGAGATTTGGGACAACGGCTGGACCGTCCAGAACACCGATGGCAAGTTCACCGCCCAGTTCGAGCACACCATCGTTATCACCGATGACGGCAACGAGATCCTTACCCTGCCTGGTGAACTCGACTAGCCTAAGAGGCGGTAAGGCTCGGTCTTAAGACAGTACCTCTTAAGACGCATAGAGCTGCCCTTGTTGACGAAAGTGCTCCGGATTCTTCAAGGATCCGGAGCACTTTCGTCAGTTTGGAGGGGGTGCGTGCGCCCGTTGCGCCAGAGGTCGGAGATAGACAAAGCGCCCACCTCCGTAAAAGGAGATGGGCGCTTTCTAAGGCGCTGAGCTAATCAGCGAGTCCGCGTACTAATTAGCGGCGGAAGATCGGGTCCAGCACGTGTGCCGGGATAATGTGGTTGTACACAGCGAAGTTGTACGCAGCGAACAGGGCACCTGCGATGGCGGAGCCGATAGCAGCGTAGGTGCCCTCACGCCAAGCCTTAGCCCAGGTCGGGTTGGTGGTGTCATCAGCGGTGTTCTCGCCGAAGAGGTCAGCGCCGGTGACCTTCTTGTCACCCTCGGTAGCGTCGCCCCACTTGGAGGACAGGGTAGCGTCGCTGTCGTCCTCCTTGACCTTCTCGTTTGCGGAGGACAGCTCGGAGGAGAGGGAGGTTTCCTCGGTGTTCTCAGCAGCGAAAGCAACGGAGGTGCCAGCGAAAGCAACGGAGGCGGCGGTTGCAGCAGCAACAGCGGCGGTGCGGAAGTTACGCATGAAGTTTAAGCCTTTCGGAAAGTGTGTGTGGGGCGTCTTAGAAGGACGGGCCGTGGACGAAGAAGTTGTAGACCACGCCGATGAGGCCGGCGATGGAAGCGACGGCGCTAGCAACGCCTACGCCGTAGAAGGTCTTGGCCCAGGTCGGCTGGTCGCCGATGGTGGTGCACTCGCCAGCTTCGCCCTCATCGCAGTGCTCAGACTTGGAGGAACCAAAGATGGCACGGCCGTCAGCCTCGGTGCCGATGTTGTCGTTCTCGTCGACGTTGAACCAGCCGCCAACCTTGGAGGACAGGGAGCCCTCAGGCTTGTCGTAAGGCTGACCGCCCTTTGCGTCTTCGACAGCTTCGGTGGTGTTGGAGCCGTCGAAGGTGGCTGCGGTGGCAACGGTGGAGCCGCCGAAGGCAACTGCGAGAGCGGTAGCGCCGGCGAGGGCTGCATTGCGGATACGCATATCAAAATTCCTTAATGTCGTACGTGCAAGGCCTCCTGGCGGAGGAGCCTCGATTCACAGGGATAGGGATGAGTTTGGTATCCCCAAAACACACTGAGCCGACAGAGACCATCGACTCGTTCCGGTGTCTGTATAAAACCTATCCAACGGTCAGTCAAAATGCACGCTAGTTGGAGCGTTCTTTTACGCGAGCGGCAGAGGTACCCCCAAATTGGGTTAAACCCTGAAAGCTGGCTGAGTGATGTTGCAGGTGTTAAGGCGTCCTTGTAATGCCAATAGGTAAATAAGGGGAAATTAGTTCAATGGTAGTGTGAAATAAATCACTGAACTATCTGTAACGATCACTCTAGCCACTCTAGTCCCAAAACAGCATTTTCGACGACCTCCGGCAACGCCGGGTGGATCCAATACTGTGAACGGGCGAACGTGCGCATGTCGAGGCCGCAGCTCATTGCGGTGATTAACTGTTGTATGAGCGTGGAGGCTTGCGGGCCCATGAGGTGAGCGCCGAGGAGCTGACCGGTCGAGCGGTCGGCGATGAGCTTGCAGACGCCCGTTGAATCCTCCATGGCCCAGCCATAGGCGACATCGCCGAAGTTCTGTACCTTTACTGTCACGTCGTAGCCCTGCTCGCGGGCCTGGGCTTCGGTGAGACCCACGGTCGCAATTTGTGGGTGAGTGAAGACGGCGGCGGGAACGTGCTTGTGGGGCATGGGCTGAAGATCCTCTGGGTGCAACAGGTTGTGCTGCACTGCTCGCTGCTCCGCGTTGGCGACGTGCTTGAGCATGTAGGGCGAGGAGACGTCGCCCAGCGCCCACACGCCCTCACAAGTGGTGCGGCCGTACTCGTCGACCTTGATGCGCCCGTCTTCGTGTATCTCGATCCCACTGGCGGAGAGATCCATCTGGTCGCCGTTAGGCTGGCGGCCGGTGGCGACAAGGATTGCCTCTGCTTCTAGGACGTCACCGTTATCCAAGGTGAGGCGCACACCGTTTGCGGTTTCTTCCACCTCCGTCGCGCTACCAATGCGGACATCGAGACGCTCTCGCAGGATGTCGTTGAAGCGTGAGCGCAGGTCTTCATCGAGGAAGCGGAGAAATGTCTCCGAGCGGTTGACCACGGTCACCTTGGTGCCCAGGCCGTCAAAGACATGGGCGAACTCCATGGCGATGTAGCCGCCGCCGACAACGATGAGGCTGCGGGGCTGCTTATCCAAACGCATGATGTCTTCGTTGGTATGGATCGGGGCAGTTGCGCTGGCATAGGGTTCAGGTAGTACCGGGCGCGAACCGGTAGCGATGACGATGTTGTCGCCAGTGATAATGTCATCGCCCACCTGCAGGGTCTTTGGCCCGATGAACCGCGCGTGTTGGTCAAAGACCGTAATATTTGGGGTCTCCTCGCCGCGGCGGTACTCTTCGCCGCCTTGGGCGATCAGATCAATGCGGTTGTCGAAGACGCGCTTGACAATGCCCTCCCAGTCCACAGCGCCCACGTGGGCGCTGACGCCAAGGCGCGTGGCTTCACGCGCAGCAAGCGCAACGTCGGCCGCATAGACGTACATTTTTGTAGGGATGCAGCCCACGTTGAGGCAGGTACCTCCGAAGGTTCCCTTTTCAACGATGGCGATAGATTTATCGTCAAACTCGGGGGAGGGGATGGAGTTTCCCGACCCGGTGCCAATGATGACGAGATCAAAGTGCTGTGCAGAAGTCATGGCGACCATTCTAAAGGTTCTACAGCCGCGGCTTCTGGAGGTCGAAGAGCGCGCAGCGCGCACACTTATTGAGCACGCTGTTCTGCGTTTATCGGTGCAACGACGCGAAGCCACTCGGCCGCGGAATTCAGCGCGTCCTCCAACGGTTCGGGCCGAGAGAGGAAAAGGTCGTGGCGGCCATCTTTGACGACGTGGAGGGTGTAGCGCGAGCTCAGCTCCTTAGCCCAGCGCTGGCTTTGCCGGACATCGACGACGACATCGGCCGTGTTGGAGGACTCGTTATAGGGCTGATCAAGTTGCGAGCGCGCCGAGGTCATCGTCAGCAGTGGAACTCCAATGGTGATACGCCCGGAATGGATGGCGTCGAAGCCGTGGAAAACAGCAGCGACCCAGCCCAAGTATTTCGCGTGCCCGCCCAGCGGTTTCAAGCGGCGATCAAAATCCCACTCGCCCTGTTCGTGGGAATGGATGGATTCTCCGTAGGTGGTGAGATCCCCGGCGGGTAGTTCGACGCGTGGAGCGATAGCAGCGCCGGCATAAACTATGCGCTTGACCACCTCATAAGCGCCGTCCGACATTCCCATCATGGCCAGCCACGGGCTGTTGAAAACGACACCGGCGATACGGCTGAAACGCGCGGGGTCGTGGCGGCGAAGACGATCAAGCCACAGAGCGATGATGGTGCCGGCGGTGGAGTGTCCCATGATGACGACACGTGGGTTGGGGAGGGCGTCGAGGGCCGCGTTGAGGTCGGCATCGTAATACTGCACATCACTGATGTAGTGCCAGGTTTGTCCCTCCTGGCGGGAGCGACCACATTTGCGCAAATCGACTGCATAGAAGGCGTAGCCGAGCTCATAGAAGTAGCGGGCAACGTGCTCGTGGAAGAAGTAGTCTGTCATGCCGTGGACCCACACTAGGGCGGGGCGATCGTCGTGGGCGTTGGCGGCGGGGCAGTAGCGCACGAGAGTCGCGCAGACATCGCCTTCACCATCGGGATCGGTGCCGAGTTCGAGCGTGGCAGCCTGAAAGTCTGGGCCGAGAAGATCTTCTGACCATTCGAGTTTGTCAAATGTCATGGAGCTCATGATAGGTCGTGCGGTCAGATCCGTCCGGATGGGCGGGGAGCTGAGCTGATATGCCCTGCACCTCAAAAGGGGGGGTGGTTTGGGATTCGGGCATTTATGTTTCGAGGAATGCCTATTTCGCAGGAAGGGGCGTAAGGTGGAATTAATGCTTGACGGATCTTCCTGAGTGGAGGTCTGTATGCCGGCTTGGCCTTAGCATCGTCGAGCGCTTTCTCACCGCGCCCTGCGCACCCACATGCGCAGGGCATTTGACCACATCGAATACATCGACTCTAAGAGGTAATAAGTACAGTGTCCTCCGATAAGAAGACAGCACAAGTAGTAGACGAGGTTGAGGTCGCACTCATTGGTGCAGGTATCATGAGCGCCACCCTCGGCGCCATGCTGCGTGAACTCGAGCCCAGCTGGACTCAGATGGTGTTCGAGCGCTTGGACGGTCCTGCTCTTGAGTCCTCCTCCCCGTGGAATAACGCCGGTACGGGCCACTCTGCACTGTGCGAGTTGAACTACACCCCGGAGAAGAACGGCCGCATTGACGTTTCCAAGGCCCTGAACATCAACGAGAAGTTCCAGGTTTCTCGCCAGTTCTGGTCCCACCAGCTCAATAACGGCATCCTCACTGACCCGAAGGCCTTCATTAACCCGGTTCCACACGTGTCCTTCGCGCAGGGTTCCATTCAGGTGGATTACCTGAAGCGCCGTTTCGACGCGCTGAAGGACAATCACATGTTCCCGAACATGCAGTTCAGTGATGATGACGCCACCTTCCAGGAGAAGCTGCCCCTGATGTCTGAGGGCCGCGATTTCGGCTCCCAGAAGGTGGCCATCTCGTGGACCGATGCCGGTACTGACGTTAACTTTGGCGCCCTGGCTAAGCAGTTCTTCACCGCAGCTAAGGCTGCAGGCACCGAGATCCGCTACGGCCACGAGGTCGTCGATATTAAGCGTGACGGTTCCAAGTGGCGTGTGGTAGCAAAGAACCTGCACACCGGTGATTACGAAGCTGTCCACGCCAAGTTTGTCTTCGTCGGCGCCGGCGGTTACGCGCTCGATCTGCTGCGCAAGGCAGGTGTCCGTGAGGTCTCTGGTTTCGCGGGCTTCCCGGTCTCTGGCCTGTGGCTGCGCTCCAAGAACCCGGAGCTGGTCAAGCAGCACCACGCCAAGGTCTATGGCAAGGCTGCCGTCGGTGCTCCGCCGATGTCCGTGCCGCACCTGGACACCCGTGTCATCGACGGTGAAGAAGGCCTGCTGTTTGGCCCCTACGGTGGCTGGTCCCCGAAGTTCCTGAAGAAGGGCTCCTACCTGGACCTGTTCAAGTCCATCCGTCCCGACAACATCACCTCTTACCTGGGCGTGGCAGCACAGGAGTTTGGTCTGACCAAGTACCTGGTGACCGAGGTCCTCAAGGACTTCGACAAGCGCGTCGAAACCCTCAAGGAATACGTCCCGAGCGCCGATCCGGCCGATTGGGAGACCGTCATCGCTGGCCAGCGCGTCCAGGTCATTAAGCCGGCGGGTGCACCGCAATTCGGCTCCTTGGAGTTCGGTACCACCCTCATCAACAACCCCGAGGGCAATATCGCCGGCCTGCTCGGCGCTTCCCCGGGTGCCTCCATCACCCCGGCAATCATGATTGAGCTGCTGGAGCGCTGCTTCGGCGAGCACATGATTCAGTGGGGCGATAAGATCCAAGAAATGATTCCGTCCTACGGCACCAAGCTCTCCAAGGACAAGAAGCTCTACGAGGAGATGTGGGAGTACACGCAGAAGACCCTGCAGCTTGAGTCCAAGTAGTCCCGCTTTTCGCTTCGCAGGTAACTCTCAGTAACTGGCAGGAAGCGTCCAGTGCATCGGAACGCTTCGCCAAGGAGGATGCTCCATACTTATGTTGTGCGTTTGAGAGAGCGCATGCGAGAGATAGAGAGAACCCCAGCCGCGCGGGGCGGTCGGCCTGAGAAACCGACCGGGAGCGCGGCAGTGAAAGATAGAGACACACCACCGCCCCGAGACTCCGTTTCCTTTCCTACGGAGAACTCGGGGCGGTGGTGTGTGTCCTTCTATTTTGCGCTCTTAGGTGCCGCAGTAGGTGAGATACCCCTCCGTGCCACCGGGCTGTTCATAGTCCGGTGCGGGGTCGAAGGGGTGGGTCGTGGCCTGGAGAAGGCGGGAGAACTCATCAAGATCGCCCAGCGCGGCTTCGACCAGACGCGGGCGGGGAATCACACGCGGCACGCTTCGCTCGAGTCGCGCAACGTCGGGGCCACTCGCGCAGTAGGCGTCAACGAACTGCGTGCCCGCGAACGCCTCATAAGCGGCTGCCGGTGTACCTGCCGCGGCGCTGACGAGAGCTCGGTGGGCCTGAGTGAGGTCTGGGCTCGCCTCAGTGAGTGCGGTGCTGTAGTCCCGAAAAAGCTCTTCAGGCATCTGCAAGCGCTGCAGTGCTTCGGCTCGCCGTGCTTTCTCGAAGCGTTCCGCAAAGGAATTGATGGCTTCCTGGGCCCAAGCGAGGGCGGAGTCAGGGGAGTCGTCGAGAAGCGGCAGCAGGGATTCAGCGAGCCGCGCGAGGTTCCATCCCACCATGTCGGGCTGGCGGCCAAAGCGGTAGCGGCCCTGCGTATCGATGGAACTAAACCAGGTATCGGGATCATAGTTTTCCAGGAATGCGCAGGGGCCGTAGTCGATGGTCTCGCCCGATAGCGTGGTGTTATCCGTATTCATCACGCCGTGGATAAAGCCCAGCTGCATCCATCCGGCGACCGTAGCGGCTTGCGCATCCATGGCACGGATGAACAATTCCTGATAGTCGGCACCGGGGTAGTGGCGTTCAATGGTGTAGTCAGCGAGCTGTTCGAGCAATCCGGGCCGCTGAGACTGCGCGGCGAAGTGAAAGGAGCCGACGCGAATGTGGCTTGCGGCCACGCGCACCAGCACGCCCGCCTCCTCCACCACTTGGCGTTGAATGGGGCGGCCGGTGGCAAGGACCGCGAGGGGCCGAGTAGTGGGTACCCCCAGGGCATGCATCGACTCGGAGAAGAGATACTCGCGCAGCATCGAGCGCAGTGTGCCACGACCATCAGAGCCGAAGCGCGAGTACGGTGTGGGTCCCGTCCCCTTGGCGTGCAGATCCCACAGACCTGCCGGGTTATGGGGAGCGGTGGGGCCTGTGACCTCTCCCAGTAGGAGAGCGCGGCCATCACCCATGGATGGGTTGTACTGCCCGAACTGAAAGCCGGCGTAGGCCATGGCGTGGGGAGCGATGGGGCCGCGGCCGAGGAGAAACTCCACGCCTTCGTCGCTGCGCAGCCAGTCTGGGTCGAGCCCGAGCGCAGAAGCCAGCTGTTCATTGAGCACCACGATCCGCGCCGCGGGCTGTTCCTCCCCTCGGGCCTCGGAGACGAAGTGGGGCAGGCGGTGGGCGAACTCAGTGTGCAGCTCGAAGGGAAGGGAAGGTTTAGGCATCGCAGGACTCCAGAGTGCCGCGAACGCGCACGTGGACGTTGCCGCCCACCCAGATGTTCCCGCCGTCGTCATCGATGAAGACTCGACCAGCGCGTCCTACCTGGCGACCTTGGGCCGCGGTGTAGCGAGCAGGAACTGCATTCTTGGCGCGGAGGAATTGGGCAGCCCCGCCGTTGAAGGACCCGGTGACGGGATCCTCGAAGTGCCCGGTAATGGCTCGTACTTCATACGCGGGGGCATCACCACCGGTGAGGCCGACCACGCCGACCTTCACGCCAGGCGTGGGTGTGGGGTTGAGTTCGCGTACTGCCTCGGCGGAATCCAGCTGGATGAGGCGCCATCCGGGGCCGTTGTCTACCCAGCCGGAGTCAACGATGCGGTCGACGTCAACTCCGAGAACTGCAGCTGCATCGGCTCGTTCGGCATCGCTGAGAGCCCCCTCGCGCACCAAGGGTGGGGTAGCGAAGGCGAAGCGTCCGTCCTCCTGGCGCACGGTGACCAGGCCTACACCGCATTCCTGAATTAAGGTGCCGCTTTTTTCAAGCAGCTCTGCTGCCACCCGGGCGGTGCCCAGCGTGGGGTGGCCGGCGAAAGGAAACTCTTCGTAGGGGGTAAAGATCCTCACCCGGTAGTCCGCGCGTGGATCCGTAGGCGAGCACAGGAACGTCGTCTCAGAGAAATTGGTCCAGTGCGCGATGCGCTGCATCTCTTCGGTGCTCAAGTCATCGGCATCCGCGACCACGGCGAGGGGATTTCCGCTGAACGGACCAGTGGCGAAGACATCTACTTCAAAGAATCGGTGCTGCATGGACCCCAAGCCTAGTCGCACCGGTGGGTGCGGAGGTCTACGCTGGGCTGCATGAGCGAAGCACTCTTTAGCCGCGTCGAGCCCATCCAAACCATGGCTGATGGGACCGTCAAGCAGGTCAACCCCTTCTCCGGAACGGAGGTGTGGACGGTGCCTGGCCGCGGCAACCGCCCGCTCGCGCATCCAGCACAGGACCCACAACCGCTGGCGGCCGATGCTTTCACGCACACCTGCGCCTTTTGCTCAGGCCGCATGCTGGATACCCCACCGGAAAAGTCCCGTATTCTGGCTTCGGGGGAGATTCAGCGCGGCCTCCTTCCTCACGAGCTGGATGAGTCCGTACCAGCCTTTCGCCGCGTGCCCAACCTTTTTGAGATCGTGTCCTATGACTATTGGCACGAGAACTATGGCTTCACCATGGACCCCGACGTGGCCCGCCACAAGGAGCGCTACGAGTCCGACGAAGCTGGGCGCCTGCATGTGCTCAATGTGGTGCGCACCAAGCTCAAGGCGGCGGGGAAGGATGCCGCGCTGGACGACGAATCCCTGCTCGCCCTCGCCGATGGCTTCTTCGGAGGTGGCCACGACGTCATCATTTCTTCGCGCCACTTTGTGGAGGGTGCGGTCGATGATAGTCAGCTCGCGTCCTCCGGCACGCTGAGCCCCGATGAGCACTTCCTGCTGACAACATTCACTGCGGAATCGACGCGCGAGCTCTACCAGCGCAACCGCTATGCCTCTTATGTCGCCGTGTTCCAGAACTGGCTAGCACCGGCGGGCGCGTCCTTCGATCACCTGCACAAGCAGCTCGTCGCTATTGACGCCTTAGGTATGGCTGCCCACCAGGAAAACGCGATTCTGCGGGCGCACCCGAATATGTACAACGATTGGGCGGTTGGCTACGCGGCAAAGCGCAACCTCGTTATCGCCGAAAACGACTATGCGGTTCTCTTCGCCGGCTTTGGCCACCGCTATCCCACACTGGAGATCTTCTCCAAGTCGCCGCGCTGTGAGCCCTGGGAGCAGACCCCCGGTGAGGTTCGCGGGATGTCGGACCTTATCCACGCAGCGCATGCCGCTGTGGGTCCGGATGTGGCCTGCAATGAAGAGTGGCACCACCGCCCGCCCAGCGTGGATCTGCCGCAGCCGTGGCGTGTGATGATCAAGCTCAGGGTATCGACCCTGGCCGGTTTTGAGGGCGGCACGAAGGTGTACATCAACACCATCGATCCCTGGGGATTGCGCGATCGCATCGTGGATGCCATGTTCCGCCTGCGCGAGCGCGGCAAGATTGCCTCCGGTATCGCGATTGCCACTGAGTGCGAGCTCAAGCGCAACAGCTTGCGCTATAACCCATTGGTTTGAATGGCCCCGCTTCTCCGGAGGCAGATAAATTGATAAATAGATAAATCGGCGAGCGTTGATAAATTGATAAATAGATAAATCAGACCACGAGCACGAGCTCGGTGCCGCGCAATTCGGTGCTCATACCTGCCTCCTGCGCAACACTGGCCGCATCCTTGAGGGAGGAGACGCCTTCACCGTGGAGGGCAAGCACGCGGGCGAGCTCACCCTTGTAGTGCTTGTTGAAGTGAGAGACCACCTTGCGGGAGCCATCCTCTTGCACCGTCTCCACGCGCACGGTGGCGGCATCCTTGAGCTTGCCCAGTTGCTGGTAGGTGCCCGAGCGCATGTCGATGAGGAACTCGCCTGCGGCGACAAGCGCGCGCAGCTCATCCGTGATGGCCGTACCCCATCGCGACTTCAGCGTCCGCCCGCCCAGTTTCGTACTACCGGAGAGTCGGTAGTGCGGGATGAGATCATCGGCGCGCACTAGACCAAATAACGCATCGCCCACGGCGAGGTAGCTCCGCGCTTCCGGGGGAAGGGTGGGGGCGTCGAGGGCGTCGTACAGCACGCCGGTGAAACGCTCCAGCGCGGGCATGGTCGGGGAGGATGCCAACTCGCGGTTAGACTCGGCTTCCCCACGCAGCTTCTCAGAGAGTTTGAGCACTTCCAGCGCTTCATCGACGTCGAGGGAGGACAATTCTGCAGCGATTTCTTGGCGGATCGGATTCAACGCGGGAAAAGAAAGCTCGTCCCAATTCAGGGCCGCGCCGTTGCCGCCGTGTGCTTTGGTCTCAGAAGGAGGGAGGATGATCAGCATGGCTACATGCTAGCGATGTAAACTGAGCAACCATGATTACACGTCTTTCTGAGCTTTTCCTCCGCACTCTTCGTGAGGATCCGGCTGATGCCGAAGTCCCCAGCCACAAGCTTCTCGTCCGCGCAGGTTATGTGCGCCGCGTCGCGCCGGGTGTATACACCTGGCTGCCACTGGGGCTGCGCGCCATGCGCAAGATCGAAGACGTAATCCGTCAGGAGATGAACGCTATCGGCGGCCAAGAGATGCTGTTCCCGGCGTTGCTGCCGCGCGAACCCTACGAGCAGTCGAACCGCTGGACGGAGTACGGCGATAACCTCTTCCGTCTCAAGGATCGTAAGGGCGCTGACATGCTCCTAGGCCCGACCCATGAGGAGATGTTCACCACCGCAGTGAAGGATATGTACTCCTCGTACAAGGATTTCCCGGTCACGCTGTATCAGATCCAGACGAAGTACCGCGATGAGGAACGTCCGCGCGCGGGCGTGCTGCGCGGCCGCGAGTTCACCATGAAGGACTCCTATTCCTTCGACATGACGGATGAGGGGCTCGATGAGTCCTATGCCCGCCACCGCAAGGCTTACCAGAACATCTTCAATCGCCTGGAGATTGATTACGCGATTTGTAAGGCCACCTCTGGTGCGATGGGAGGCTCGGCCTCCGAGGAGTTCCTCGCCGTGTCTGAGGTAGGCGAAGATACCTTCGTGCGGGCCACCGAGGGCGATTACGCCGCCAACGTGGAGGCCGTGGTCACTCAGGCTCCAGAGGAAATCCCCTTCGACGGCCTGCCGGAGGCACAGGAGCATGAGACTCCGAAATCCGAGACCATCGAAACGCTGGTGGAGTGGGCTAAGAGCGCCGGCATTACTGTCGCCGACCGCGAGGTCACCGCAGCGGACACCCTCAAGTGCATGATGATCAAGGTGGCAGCCCCCGCAGCTACGGAGGAAGAGAAGGAATGGGAGCTCGCGGCCGTCCTCATTCCGGGCGATCGCGAGCTGGATGAAAAACGCCTGGAGGCTTCGCTTGAACCGGCCGAGTTCGAGCTCGCCAGCGATGAGGATTTCAAGAAGAGCGACTTCCTGGTCAAGGGCTACGTTGGGCCGCGTGCCCTTAATGCCCACGACGTGAAGGTTTATGCCGACCCGCGCGTTGTTTCCGGGTCGTCGTGGATTACCGGTGCCGATGCCCCGCAGCGTCACGTCGTCGGTTTGGTGGCTGGCCGTGACTTCACTGTGGATGAGTTCATCGAGGCCGCCGAGGTCAAGGAAGGGGACCCGGCACCGAACGGCCAGGGCACTCTGACGCTGGAGCGCGGTATCGAGTTAGGGCACATCTTCCAGTTGGGCCGCAAGTACACCGAGGCTTTCGACGTCCAGATTCTGGATGAGAACGGCAAGCGCGCCGTGCCGACCATGGGTTCCTATGGCATTGGTGTTACGCGCATGCTCGCGGTGCTGGCGGAGCAGCGCCACGATGAGAAGGGCCTCAACTGGCCGGTGGCTGTGGCCCCGTACCAGGTGCACGTGGCCGTAGCGAACAAGGATGCCGCTGCCCTCGAGGCAGGCCAGAAGCTGGTGGAGGATCTGGACCGTGCGGGCGTGGAGGTGCTTTTCGACGATCGCCCCAAGGTCTCCCCAGGCGTGAAGTTCAAGGATGCAGAGCTTCTGGGAATGCCGTTCATCGCCATCCTGGGCCGTGCCTTTGCTGACGGCATCATCGAGCTGCGCATCCGCGGCGGCGAGACCCGTGAGGTCCCCGCAGACTCCATCGTGGACACCTTAACGGAGCTCATCCGCGGCTAGGTGCGTTAAGCGCGTAGGCTCGCGGGTATGAGTTCCCACAACCCCGCACTGACATATTCAATGGCTGCAGCACTCTCTGCCATGGGAGTGCTGCATTTTGCTAAGCCGAAGCCCTTCGAGTCCATCATCCCGCCACAGCTTCCAGGGTCGGCTCGCTTTTACAACTTCACCTCTGGCGCCTGGGAAGTGGTGACCGGTGCACTCCTGGCGAACCCATCGACGCGGCCTGCAGGCGGCCTTTCAGCCCTAGCTTTGCTCGCTGCCGTGTGGCCGGCGAACTTCTACCAAGCCTACAGGGACTTAGAAAGCGGTAAGGCATCAACCGGCAAGAAGATCTACCATGCGGTGCGTCTGCCGTTGCAGATTCCGGTCATGCGCTATGCCTGGTCGCTGTACGCCGAAAAAACGCCAAACGTCGGTAGCTTAGGAAAATCGAGCTCGCGAGGGAGGAATTAAGCTGCACTGATGCGGTGAGATTGGGCGGCTACAGAAATAAGCCAGCTTCGCCATTCAGCATTGGGTGCCGCTTGGTCGGGCACCTCCTGTGAGGCGGCGGAGGCCCATGTCACCGTGTCACTATGCGCGACGTCGTCAAGGAACGCGCGCGCTGAGGCGGCGTCTACGGGCAGCTCACCGGAGGTCGAGGTGTAGGCCGCTGCGGGCTGTGGCACTGGTCCGATTTTGGCTACTGCTTCTTGGAGCGCGAGGACGCGGTTCTCGTGCAGAGCGAGGCGCTCATCAACCAGCTCTTCGACGTCAGGTGTGACATAGGAACGAGCAAAGTCCAAGGCATACACCTGCCTGTATTCCCAGTCCAAGAGTTCGGTGGCGAGGTCAGCGTCATCCTCCGTCAGCTCCGGCACAGCGCCCGGTTCATCGGTGGAGCGGGCCTCCATTGCGATGGCTTGGGCGACGAGCAAGGGCCGAGATTCCGGGGAGACCGCGTCAAGTTGCTCTTCAATCGATGAAGAAGCTGCGGCAAGCACGGCAGCCGCATCAGTGGCCTCGTATGCTTCACCCTCACGATTCACTTCGCAGGAGCGCGGAACGTGTCCTTCCTCGTCGCGGCCGCAGAGCCGCTCAATTTCGGAGTAAAGCTCGTCTGCGTGCTGCGCGCGCAGGGACGCGGCATCGGGATCGAGTTCCTGCAGTGCGTGGGCGTCGGCGCTGGCATCGTGAGCCAGAGAGGTCAACGTAGGGTCCGCGTGGGGGCCAAAATAGTCCACGATCGCGTCGGTGGCTTGGCAGCCGCCCAACCATGGGGCGGCGCAGACAAGGAGGGCGGGCACAACTACTCGGCGGTTCACGCGATAGACCCTACCCGTGTGACCTAGTCTAGAGCGCATGGCATTCCCAACACCCGCGCAACTGACCGAAATCCTCCAGCCTGTTGCCGCCGCACGCGGCCTCGACATCGAAGATGTGAAGACTACACGAGCTGGTAAAAAGTCGCAGGTCATCATCCGCATTGATGGTGATGAGCGTCCGAGCTCCGATCTCATCGAGGAACTTTCGCAGGAGATTTCCGAGTTTTTTGATGCACAGGAGGAAGCGGGCACTCTTAACTTTGGGGCAGGCTACACCCTAGAGGTGTCGACCCCCGGCGTGGATTTTCCGCTCAGCGCACCACGCCATTGGCGTCGGAACCAAGGAAGGCTGGTCGGCTATGCGTTGAGCGACGAGCCCGGCACCACCCGTGTCGCCAGAATCGGTGCTCTCTCCGCGGACGAAGAATCAGTGGCGCTCATCACGACCGTGAAGAAGGAGGTGCGCTATCAGGTCGAGCGATTGGAAAATGTGAGCCGTGCAGTGGTAGAAATTGAATTTGCTCAACCTTCAGCACAGGAGCTGGAGGCGGCAATGCAGACGTTCGACTTCGCCGAGCAGAACTCGGCAACCCGAGAGGACTAACAAGTGAATATTGATCTAGAGGCACTCCGCACGATTCAGCGCGAGCGAGGCGTCCCGGTGAAGGACCTGCTCGAAGCAATCGCGGGTGCCCTTTTGTATTCCTACCTGGATCACCGTGCTGAGTCCGCTGAGACGAAGGCGGAGGGGACAAAGTCCCGCGTGGATATCGACGCCGATACCGGCGCCGTTGCCGTCATCGTGACGGAAAGCGATCTGGAGACCGGAGAGGTCGTCAGCGAGTACGACGACACCCCGGATAACTTTGGGCGCATCGGCGCCCAGGCTGTCCGCGATGCCATCCTGCGCAAGCTGCGCGAAAACGAAGCGGAGCGGACCTATGATTCCTATTCAGAATTGATCGGCACGGTGGTGTCGGGCGTCGTCCAGCGCGATATCCACGCCAACAAGCGCGGCGTTATCGTGGTGCAATTGGGTACCGAGCACGATTCGCAGGATGCTTTCCTGTTGCCGGCCGAGCAGCTGCCGGGGGAGAAGCTCGAGCACGGTGACCGCGTTAAGGCTTATGTCGTGGGGGTAAACCGCAACGGGGCGAAGGTGCAGATTACGCTGTCGCGTACCCACCCAGAGCTGGTTCGCGGCCTCTTCGAGCTGGAGGTCCCAGAGGTGGCCGACGGCGCAGTCGAGATCATCGCCATCGCCCGTGAGGCTGGACACCGCTCCAAGATCTCCGTTCGCGGCCACGCCAAGGGCCTCAACGCCAAGGGTGCATGCATCGGCCCGAAGGGTTCCCGCGTCAGCAACGTGATGCGTGAGCTCGGCGGTGAAAAGATTGACATCATCGATTACAACGAAGACCCAGCCGTCTACGTGGGTAATGCTCTCGCACCGTCGAAGGTCGTGCGCGTAGAAATCCTCGACGAGGAAGCACAGGTAGCCAAGGTAACCGTGCCGGATTACCAGCTCTCGCTCGCTATCGGCAAGGAAGGGCAGAACGCTCGCCTCGCAGCTCGCCTGACCGGATGGAAGATTGATATTCACTCCGATGCCGCTCGTGACTAGCTTTCCAACCTGCCTGCGGTGGGATTAAAGGTTTGGCCTATTTTCGCGTAGACTAGACAACGGCCCACATGCAGGAATGCTGTGGCGTAGTAGTAGTGGTGATTCGACGTAAGGAGTGGGATGTCTCAGGGACAGCGACTCCGCACCTGTATCGCCACGCGTCAAAAGCATCCCGACACGGAATTGCTCAGGATTGTCGCCGATAGGGACGATCCCACAGGAAGCCGTGTTGTTCCGGATCCGCGCCGCCGCCTCCCCGGCAGGGGAGCGTGGATTAGGCCAGATCTGGAGGCAGTAGAGCTGGCGGAGCGAACCCGTGCCTTCAGGCGCGCGCTCCGATTGTCCACAGACGTGGACACAGGTCACGTACGTGAGTACCTCGCTGCTCGGCAGCAGGTGCAGTCGGCGGGCAACAGCCCGTGCGACCCAGAGTTAAAAAGGAAGACCGAACACTGATGAGCGCACAACCATGAAGCAGCATCAGCGATGAAAGTCCATAGCCATTAACTAGGGGTCAAGCCGTATTCCGCGGCCTTGGCTCCTAGAAAGATTAAAGAGGAGACAAGTGCCCGGAAAGCTACGTGTACACGAGTTGGCAAAGCAGCTCGGCGTAACCAGCAAGGAACTACTCGCCACGCTGAAGGAACAAGGCGAGTTCGTCAAGACCGCATCCTCGACCATCGAACCGCCGGTGGTCAAGAAGATGCGCGCACATTATGAAGCTAAGGGTGGCAACGACAAGCCGGCGGAGAAAACCGCGCCGGCAGCCTCCCCGGCTTCTGCTGCCAAAAAGGCGGCAGAGAAGAAACCAGCAGAGAAGCAGCCGGCTACCGCCGCTAAGCCTGGTCCGAAGCCGGGGGCAGCGCCGAAGCCGGGTGCCGCTCCCAAGCCGGGCGGCGCCCCGAAGCCGGGAACTGCGCCTAAGCCGGGCGGTGCCCCGAAGCCGGGTGCACAGCGCAAGAATGCGGACAAGCCTGGCGAGCGCGCAGTTACACCGCGCTCCATGCCGAAGCCTGGTGGTACCCGTCGCGTCGCCAATAACCCGTTCTCCACGGGCGGCTCGAGCGATCGCCCCAGCCCCGGACCACGTCCGGGCGGCAGCAAGGGGCAGCGCTCCGCCGGCAAGCCTGGTGATAACCGCGGTGGCAAGGGCGGAGCACGCCCGCAGGGTGATGGCAATCGCAGCGGCGGACGCCGCCCATCGCCGGCCATGATGCCTTCGCATCCGAACCCGGCCAGCATGCCGTCGAAGGCCGCAGGCAGCGGCGGTGGCGGTCGCGGCCGAGGTGGTCGTGGCGGCGGACCGGGCCAGGGTGGCCCAGGCCACGGTGGTTTCCGTGGCGGACGCGGCGGTCGCCGCGGTGGTACCGCTGGTGCATTCGGTCGCCCTGGTGGCGCACCGCGTCGCGGCAAGAAGTCGAAGCGTCAGAAGCGCCACGAGTTTGAAGAGCAGCAGAAGCATGAGGTAGGCGGCGTACGCCTGCCTGACGGCGGCGGCAAGGTGGTTCGCCTGCGCCGTGGTGCCTCCCTGGCTGACTTTGCCGAGAAGATCGGTGCGGACCCCGCGGCATTGGTTCAGGCACTGTTCAACCTCGGCGAGATGGTGACGGCTACGGCCTCCGTCTCCGAGGACACCCTGCAGCTTTTGGGCTCGGAGATTAACTACGAGGTCCAGGTCGTCTCGCCGGAGGACGAGGACCGCGAGCTGCTCGAGTCCTTCGACCTGCAGTTCGGTGAGGACGAGGGCGGCGAAGAAGCCCTTGAGAAGCGTCCGCCAGTCGTCACCGTGATGGGTCACGTTGACCACGGTAAGACCCGCCTTCTGGACACCATTCGTAAGACCAACGAAGGTGCGGGTGAGGCCGGTGGCATTACCCAGGGCATCGGTGCCTACCAGACCACGGTGAATCTCGAGGATGGCCCGCGTACCATCACCTTCCTGGATACACCGGGCCACGAGGCGTTTACCGCCATGCGTGCCCGTGGTGCCAAGTCCACCGACTTGGCCATCCTGGTGGTCGCCGCTGATGACGGCGTGATGCCGCAGACCATTGAGGCGATCAACCACGCCAAGGCAGCGGACATCCCGGTCGTCGTCGCGGTCAACAAGATTGATAAGCCGGAAGCTTCCCCGGATAAGATCCGTGGTCAGCTCACTGAGTACGGTCTGGTGCCGGAGGAATACGGCGGCGACACGATGTTCGTGGACATCTCCGCGAAGAACAACATCAACATCGACGAGTTGCTGGAGGCTGTCATCCTGACGGCGGACGCTGCACTCGAGCTCACCGCTAACCCGGATATGGATGCGCAGGGTTCTGCCATCGAGGCTCACCTCGACCGTGGCCGCGGTCCGGTGGCTACCGTCATCATTCAGCGCGGTACGCTGCGCATTGGTGATTCCATCGTGGTTGGCGATGCGCACGGACGTGTGCGTCGTATGCTCGATGAGTTTGGCAACGACGTGGAAGAGGCCGGCCCGTCCCGCCCGGTCCAGGTGCAGGGTCTCAACGGCGTGCCTGGTGCCGGCGACAACCTCTTGGTTGTCGAAGATGACCGCGTCGCTCGCCAGATTGCCGCACAGCGTGACGCGCGTAAGCGTTCTGCTCTGCAGGCCAAGGCCCGCAAGCGCGTCTCCCTCGAGGATCTGGATGCAGTGCTCAAGGAAACTTCGACGCTCAACCTCATCCTCAAGGGCGACAATGCCGGTTCCGTCGAAGCTCTGGAAGATGCCCTGCTGGACATCGAGGTCGACGACGAGGTTCAGCTCAACATCATCGACCGTGGCGTCGGTGCTGTGACGCAGACCAACGTCAGCCTGGCTGCGGCTTCCGACGCCGTCATCATCGCCTTCAACGTTCGCGCTGAAGGCAAGGCGACGGAGGAAGCGAATGCCGAGGGCGTTGACATCCGCTACTACACCGTGATTTACCGCGCCATTGAAGAGGTTGAGGCAGCTCTCAAGGGCATGCTCAAGCCCATCTACGAGGAGCGGGATACCGGTGCGGCGGAGATCCGCGCGCTGTTCAAGTCCTCCGCCGTCGGCACCATTGCCGGTTGTATGGTCACCGAGGGCAAGGTCAAGCGCAACGGCAAGGTTCGCCTCGTGCGCGACGGAAACGTCATCGTCTCCGATGCCAAGATCGAGTCCCTGCGCCATGAGAAGGATGACGCAAACGAGATCAACGCCGGCTACGAGTGCGGTATGGTCCTGTCCTACCCGGACATCCAGGTAGGCGATATCATCCAGGCCTACGAGGAAGTCGAGGTCCCCCGCGACTAATCACATCTGAGCTCTCCGCTCACTAAGAGCGCTCGGATAAAAAGCCCAGCCAGGAAACATTCCTGGCTGGGCTTTAATCATTTCGGCCGAAAGGTGCAGAATCGGTATCCTAGACTAGTTGCCAGTACCCGTACGCAAAGGAGCTTCACCATGGTTGATCACGCACGCGCCGCGCGCATGGCAAAGCGCATTCAGACAATCGTTGCCAGCGCTATTGAACGCCAGATTAAGGATCGTCGCCTTGAGCTTGTGACTATCACGGATGCCCGCGTTACGGGTGACCTGCACGATGCCACCGTGTACTACACGGTGCGCGGCGCGGATATCGAATCCGAGCCGGATTACGATCAGGCTGCCGAGGCTCTCACGCGAGCTAAGGGGCAGTTGCGCAAGATTGTGGGCGACGAACTGTCGGTTCGCTTTACACCGACGCTGTCCTTTGAACTTGACACTGTCCCCGAGGCGTCCGCTCACATGGAGGATTTGCTCGCCCGCGCCCGTGCCCGCGATGCGGAGTTGGCCAAGTTGAAGGAAGGCACGCAGCCGGCTGGTGATGCGAATCCGTACAAGACCTCGGATAAGGAAGAGGACTAAGTGTCACGAACCAACTACGAAGCCGCAGTTGATGCTCTGGTGCAGGCCAGCAGTATTTGCATTATCACGCACTTGCGCCCAGACGCCGATGCTGTCGGCTCTGCGGCGGCCCTCACCTTGGCGCTGCGCCAGCGCGGGAAGCAGACCCGCACCGTGATCGGGCAGCGCCGCGATATTTCCGCCAACCTATTCTCCATTCCTACCGTGGACGAGATTGAGTTGGTGGATGAGCTTCCGCAGGGCTACGACCTTTATGTCACTGTGGACTGTGGCTCGATAGAACGGACAGGTTCGGTAGCGCAGGGGCTCGAGAAAATGGCCGCCGTCGGCCGCGTCCTATGTATCGATCACCATGCTTCTAACGACGGCTTTGGTGCCATCAACGTGGTGGATCCAGTGTGTGAGTCCACCACGGTGGTTCTGCTCGATATCCTGGATAGGCTTTCCATCCAGATCGATCGCGTCATCGCGCACTGCCTGTACGCGGGCCTTGTTACCGATACCGGTAACTTCCGGTGGGGCCGCCCAGCGATGCATGATATCGCTGCGCGCCTGATGCTCTATGGGCTCGACACCAAGCAGATTGCGCTGGAACTCATGGACTCCAGCACGGCCGATGACCTGCAGATGATCGGACGTGTGCTCTCAGGCCTCAGAATTGAGGAAGCAGGGGAGCACCGCCTGGCGGTTCTCTTCGTGCCGCATGAGGAAGTCGCGTCTCATGCCGATTCCGCCATTGAGTCTTTTGTCGACTATGTCCGCGCATTGAAGGGCACTGACATTGGAGTGGTCTTCAAGGAACAGGCGCCCAATGTGTGGGCAGTATCTTTGCGTTCCTCTGCGGTCAACTGCGCCGAAGTGGCCCTCACCTTCGGCGGCGGTGGGCATGTTCCGGCTGCTGGCTATACCGCGCACGGAACGCCCGAGGAGGTTATCGCGCAGCTGGTAGGTGCGTTGTCCTAAATGGCTTCCGAGCAACCAGTCAAGGTTTCTGCCGCGGAGGTTTTCCGCCTCGCTGTGCCCGCTCTGGGCGTTCTCGCGGCGATGCCGCTTTATTTGCTCCTGGATACCGCGGTGGTGGGCCGGCTTGGAGCGGAGGATTTGGCCTCGCTGGGAGCTGCGGCCACGCTACATTCCGTGGTCACGACCCAGCTGACCTTCTTGTCTTATGGCACGACCGCGCGAGCCTCTCGTTTATTCGGTGCGGGTAAGCGGGAAGAGGCTGTGGCGGAGGGCGTGCAAGCAACGTGGGTTGCCGTGGGCGTGGGGTTGGTGCTCGCTATCATCATGTGGCTCTTTGCCGGCGTCTTTGCGCTGTGGTTGACTGGCAATCCAGATACGGCGCGGGGGACAGCACAGTGGCTGCGAATCGCGGCCGTCGCTATTCCTTTTACCCTCATCAACATGGCTGGCAACGGCTGGATGCGCGGTGTTCAAAACACCCGCAAGCCTCTCTACTTCACCCTTGCAGGTATGGTTCCTGGCGCCATCGCGGTGCCTATTTTCGTGCACTTCTGGGGTCTGCCGGGCTCAGCTCTGGCCACGGTGCTGGGCATGGGGATCATCGCGGCGTTCTTCGTGGCGGAGCTGCGCCGCGAGCATGCCGGTTCGTGGGAGGTCCGCTGGAGCGTTGTGCGTCGGCAGCTCGTGTTGGGGCGTGACCTCATCGTGCGTTCGTTGAGTTTCCAAGTGGCATTTTTGTCGGCGGCAGCGGTGGCCTCGCGTATCGGAACTGCCCAGTTGGCTGCGCATCAAATCATGATGCAGATGTGGAACTTCCTGTCCCTCGTTCTGGATTCCCTCGCTATCGCTGCCCAAGCATTGACCGGCGCGGCATTGGGGGCAGGGTCAGCGCGCTATGCCCGCACGGTGGGAACCAAGGTGACGCTCTACTCGACGTCTTTCTCCCTCGCGCTCGCAGCGGTACTAGGCCTCGGCGCCGGTGTCATTCCGCAGATTTTTACTACGAGCCCGGAGGTCCTCGAGGTCATTTCCGGCCCGTGGTGGGTTATGACTTTCCTCGTCATTATTGGCGGCGTCGTTTTCGCCCTAGACGGCGTTCTCCTAGGCGCTGGGGACGCAGCCTTCCTCCGCACGCTCACCCTCGCATCGGTGCTCTTGGGCTTCCTCCCCGGTGTCTGGTTGGCCCTGGTTTTCGGCACCGGCCTGACCGGGGTGTGGGGCGGAATCGCCGCGTTCATCCTCATCCGCATGGTGGGCGTGGTGTGGCGCTTCTACTCCATGCGGTGGGCGCAGGTCTAGCCCTGTGGTAAAAGTAGAGAGAATGTTTGTGTGAAGGAGGCGCTATGACCACGTTGTGGGCTGTCTCCGATCTCCACGCGGCGGTGCGAGTCAACGGGGACCGTATCGAGGAACTCGTTCCGCCGAATCCGAATGACTGGTTGATTGTGGCGGGCGATGTGGCCGAGCGCATTGACCTTGTCATCAACACCTTGGCGCGGCTGAAAAACCGCTACGCCACCGTGATCTGGGTGCCCGGCAATCACGAGCTCTTCTCCCGCGGCCAGGACGCGTATCAGGGACGTGAAAAATACGATCGGCTCGTGGAAGGCTGCCGGGAGATTGGCGTGGTTACCCCAGAAGACCCTTTCCCGGTTTTTGGAGGGGTTACTGTCGTCCCGCTTTTTACGCTGTATGACTACAGTTTTCGTCCGCCGGGAACGACGGTAGAGCAGGCGCTTGCGAGCGCGAAGCAGAAGCAGATCATCATGACTGATGAATTTGCTATCGCCCCGTTCGTCGATGTGCGCGCGTGGTGCTGGGACCGCTTGGCGTATTCCATCAAGCGCCTATCACGGGTTGAGGGCGAGACCGTCCTGATCAATCACTGGCCACTGGTGCAGGAGCCAACCTTGTACCTGCGCTGGCCCGAGGTGGCGTTGTGGTGTGGAACCCGCCACACGCGTTCCTGGCCGCGGCGCTACAACGCCAAGGCGGTCATCTACGGTCACCTCCATATGCCTAACCGAGCCAACATTGATGGAGTAGACCACATTGAGGTGTCTCTGGGCTATCCGCGTGAGTGGCAAGCGCACGGGCATCTCCAGCCGTGGCCATATCCGGTGCTGAGTATCGATGAGAAGACAGGGAGGGCAGAGCATGCTTGAGCCTTCCCTCTTCCCGGAGTCAGCGCGCTATTGCTATGTGCGTACAGACGAGTCGATGACCGATCTGCTCAATTACAACCACCTATCCCCGGAGGAGCGCTCCGTGGTCTCCCAAGCCGTGGACGTGCGTAAGTCCGAATTTGGGGATGCACGCTGGTGTGCCCACCAAGCCTTGAAGGAGCTCAACTACACCGACAATGAGCCGATTCTGCGCGGCGAGCGAGGCATGCCGCTGTGGCCGGAGGGCTATACCGGATCGATGACGCACACCGAAGGCCTGCGTGCAGCGGTAGCAGCGCCAACCACCCACGTGCGCTCGATGGGGCTGGATGCCGAACCCGCGGAGCCTTTGCCGGAGCATGTGCTGACGATGATCGCTCGGCCGGGGGAGATGCCGCAGCTGGCTCAGTTACAAGCGGCGGGTATTTCCTGCCCGGACCGCCTGTTGTTCTGTGCCAAGGAGGCCACCTACAAGACGTGGTTCCCCATGACCCGGCGGTGGCTTGATTTTGACCAAGCGGAAATTGACCTGCGCCTAGACGGAACGCTGGTCTCTTACCTCTTGGCACGGCCGACTCCAGTGCCGTTCATTACGGGGCACTGGATCATCCGGGATGGCTATGTCATCGTTTCTGCTGCCGTTCCAGCGCTCAACTTTGACAGGTAAACCGGGTCATTAAAGCGTCGAGGGCCGCGCGACGAAAACCGTGGTTAAGCGCTTTCCTTTTTCTTTGATCAAGGCGATCGACCGTCCCTGCGGATCGACGGCCGCGTAGGTGCCTTTCAACCCACGCGGCTCCAGCCACTTGCCCATAGCCAGGGCCTGGGCCTCATCATCGGTGACTTCTAAAACCGGATAGCTGCGAGCGAGAGCCTCATCGAGACTCAGGGACAGCGTCGGGGAGTCCTCGAGAGCAGAGAGGGGGAGGGCGTCGTCAAGCGTGAAAGGGCCCACCTCCGTGCGGCGCAAGGCGGTGAGATGCCCGCCGACGCCGAGGGCCTCACCCAGATCCCGAGCCAGCGAGCGGATGTAGGTTCCCGAAGAACACGCGACCGACACGTCCAAATCAATGAACTCGCCGCAGCGCCGCGTATCGAGGATATCGAAGCGGCTGACCGTCACTGGGCGCGCGGGGATCTCAACTTCTTCACCTGACCGCACCCTTTCATGCGCGCGCTTGCCATCCACTTTGATGGCGGAGACCGCTGCTGGGCGCTGCATAATATCGCCGGTCAAGGCAGCAATTTCTCGCGCAATGGCGGAATCCTCCACTGCGGTTGCCGGTTTGCCCCACGTTGCTTCCCCCTCCGCGTCGTCGGTGTGGGTTGCCATGCCAAGACGAATCGTTGCGTCATAGGCCTTGGTGGAGGCCACCATGTGGGCAAGAAACTTGGTGCCGCGCTCGATGCCTACGACGAGCACTCCAGTAGCCATCGGATCAAGCGTGCCTGCGTGCCCCACCTTGCGGGTGCGGAAGAAGCGGCGCAGTTTTCCCACGACGTCGTGCGAGGTCATGCCGGCGGGTTTGTCGACGACCACGAGGCCGGAACGTTCGAGCGGATCAGTCATGCCCTGCAGTCTAGGGCACCGGCCGCAGTGGGATAGCATGGTGCCCGTGGATATTTGGTACGGAATCGATAGCATCCCCACTGACCTTGGCCCGACCTCGGTGACAATTGGTGTCTTCGACGGCCTGCACCGCGGGCACCAACAGCTCGTGAGGAAGGCCGTTGAGCACGCGCACAGACATGGACAGCGCGCGGTCATGGTGACCTTCGATCCGCACCCAGTCTCCGTATTCTTGCCGGAGCGCGCTCCTCTCTCCGTGATCACTTTCGAGCGTCGCATGCAGCTGGCGGAAGAAATGGGCATCGAGGCCGTGCTCGTCATCGACTTCACCGAAGAACTCCGGGGCGTCGAGCCGCGCGACTATGTGACGGATCTCCTGGTGGAGCGTTTGCACACAGAGCACGTCGTGGTGGGGGAGAACTTCACCTTTGGCGCGGGCGCGTCCGGCACCGCGGAGGCGCTGGCGGAATTCGGCGCTGAGTTCGGCTTCGGCGTTGACATCGTGCCCTTGCTTGACGACGACGGCGAGCGCATCTGCTCCACCAACATTCGCGCCGCCCTTGCCAAGGGCGATATTGCGCGCGCCAATTGGGCGCTGGGGCGTCATTTCACGGTGACTGGGCCCGTTGTGCGTGGTGCAGGACGTGGTGGAAAGGAGCTTGGTTTCCCAACCGCTAACCAGTATTTCCCGGAATCCGTCGCCATTCCAGCCGATGGCGTCTACGCGGGCTGGTTCGTGGTTGAGCCCACCGGCGCCCCTCTGGAAGGTGACATGGAGCCCGGCATTCCTTATCCCGCAGCCATTTCGGTAGGCACCAACCCTACCTTTGGTGACGAGGAGCGTTCGGTGGAGTCCTTCGTGCTGGACCGCGACGCTGACCTTTACGGCCACGAAGCCACCGTGCATTTCGTCGACCATGTGCGTGACATGGAGAAATTCAATTCCGTGGAGGAGCTCCTGACAGCTATGGAACGTGACGTTGCCCGAGTTCGTGAAATTCTTGCCCGCGAGGTTTAAATGAAGATCATCCTCGACCTTGATACCGGAATTGATGACGCCCTTGCGCTCGCCTATGCCTTAGCGCACCCCGATCTCGAGCTGATCGGGGTTACGGGTACCTATGGAAACGTTCCGGTGGCGTTGGGCGTGCGTAACTCGCTGGCGTTGCTCGAGCTTCTCGACGCCGAGGATGTCCCCGTCTTCATCGGTCCGACGCGGCCGGGCTTTAGCGTTGCTCCCATTTCTGCTTTCATCCATGGCCGCAATGGCCTTGGGGAAGTACTTCTGCCTCCGCCGCGCCGCAAGGCATACGAGGACGCAGTGGGCTTTCTTATCCGTTCGGTCCGTGAGCATGGCGAGGATCTGGTTATCGTGCCGACGGGGCCGTCGACAAGCATTGCAGCCGCCATGCGCAAAGACCCGGACTTTGCCCGCAACGCCCGCATCGTGATGATGGGTGGGGCGCTGACCGTACCCGGGAACGTCACTCCTTATGCCGAGGCCAACGTTTTCCAAGATCCCCAAGCCACGGACTATGTATTCCGCCATGCTCAGGACCTCACGATGGTGGGGCTCGATGTCACGCTGCGCACGTTGCTCACCAGGGAGCACACGAAGCAATGGCGCGGTACACCCACTGGTCGTATCTACGCAGACATCGTGGACTACTACATTCGCGCCTACAAGACGACCTCTCCGCACCTTGGCGGTTGCGGGCTCCACGACCCTTTAGCGGTAGCTGTGGCTGCCGATCCCTCGCTGGTCACCTGCCTCGACCTCAATCTGCGGTGTGAGGATACTGGCCGCACAATCGGTGACCCGGAACGCTTGGATAACCCCACCACCCGTGTGGCCGTTGCGGTAGATGACGCGCGCTTTGTTGATGATTTGATGTCGAAGCTCGGCAGCCTCTATACTTCTACTTCGGCTTGCTGACTGCGGTCCACAGTAGTCACGGGCAGCGCCTCATGGCGCAACATTTCATGTGGACTGAAATACAATAGGAGATTTTCCATGGCTTTGAGCACCGAGAAGAAGGCTGAAATCCTCAAGGAGTACGGCCTGCACGAGACCGATACCGGTTCCCCGGAGGCACAGGTTGCGCTGCTGACTTCCCGCATCAACAACCTGACCGAGCACCTCAAGGATCACAAGCACGATCACCACTCCCGCCGTGGTCTGTTGCTGATGGTTGGTCGCCGTCGTGGCCTGCTGAAGTACCTGGCCGCTAACGACGTTGACCGTTACCGCGACCTGATTTCTCGCCTGGGTCTGCGCCGCTAAGCGCTTAACTTTTGGCCCCCGCACCTTGTGTGCGGGGGTTTTCTTGTCTCATCTGCTAAAATCCTTGGACGTTGTCAGAAAACATCGAAGAAGAGGCGGCACCGAAGATCGCCATGACAGCTCCAAGGAGAGTTTCATACATGAGCGCTAAGAACGCTAAGAAGCAACCAAACAATTCCGTCGAGTTCCTTATCGACGACGATTACGGAATCACCGAGGCCATCGCCACCCTGGATAACGGCGATTTCGGCACTCGCACCATTCGTTTTGAGACAGGCCAGCTGGCTCGCCAGGCGGGTGGATCCGTGACCACCTACTTGGACGAGGACACCATGCTGCTGTCTACGACCACCGCCTCCAACCAGCCGCGCGAAGGCTTCGACTTCTTCCCGCTCACCGTGGACGTCGAGGAGCGCATGTACGCCGCGGGTAAGATCCCGGGCTCCTTTTTCCGTCGTGAGGGACGCCCTTCCACCGAAGCTATCCTGGCCTGCCGCCTCATTGACCGTCCGCTGCGCCCAACCTTCGTGAAGGGCTTGCGCAACGAAGTCCAGGTCGTTGTCACGGTCCTTTCCATGGACCCGGAGGAGTACTACGACGTCGTTGCCATCAACGGTGCTTCCGCCGCCACCCAGCTTTCCGGTCTGCCGGTGTCCGGCCCGGTGGGCGGCGTGCGCATGGCACTGATTGCCGATGACAAGCACCCGAAGGGCCAGTGGGTGGCCTTCCCGAACAACGAGCAGCACGAGCGTGCTCTCTTCGAGATGGTCGTTGCCGGTCGCATCGTGAAGAAGGGCCGTAAGGACGACGTCGCCATCATGATGGTCGAGGCCGGCGCGGGTGTGAACGTAGCCGAGCGGATTAAGGACGGCGCTCCGGCTCCGCAGGAGTCCACCGTGGCTGAGGGGCTGGAGGCGGCGAAGCCTTTCATCAAGTCTCTGTGTGAAGCGCAGGCAGGTCTGGCGGAGCGTGCAGCCAAGGAGACGCAGGAGTTCCCGCTCTTCCCGCCCTACGGTGATGATGTTTATGCGGCCGTCGAAAAGGCAGCCGCCAAGAAGCTGGAGAAGCTCCTCACCATCCCGGGCAAGCAGGACCGCGATGACGCCACTAATGAGTTCATGGAGCAGGTCGAGGCTAAGCTCATCGACGATTTTGATGACCTCGATGAGGCCGATGCATCCAAGCAGATCCGCAACGCTTTCAACGCCGTGATGAAGGACATCGTGCGCGCCAAGATCCTCACTGAGGGCTTCCGTATCGATGGCCGTGGTGTGACCGATATCCGTGACCTCGGCGTAGAGGTTGACCTCATCCCGCGTGCTCACGGTTCCTCCCTGTTTGAGCGTGGTGAGACCCAGATCCTAGGCGTGACCACCCTGGACATGCTGAAGATGGAGCAGCAGATCGACTCCCTGACCCCAGTGGAGTCCAAGCGCTACATGCACCACTACAACTTCCCGCCGTACTCCACCGGTGAGACCGGTCGCGTAGGCTCCCCGAAGCGCCGCGAGATTGGTCACGGTGCGCTGGCTGAGCGCGCGCTGCTGCCGGTGATCCCCTCCCGTGAGGACTTCCCCTACGCCATTCGCCAGGTGTCTGAGGCCCTTGGTTCCAACGGTTCTACCTCCATGGGTTCCGTCTGTGCGTCCACCCTGTCCCTCTACAACGCGGGCGTTCCGTTGAAGGCCCCAGTGGCGGGTATCGCCATGGGTTTGGTTTCTGGTGAAGTTAACGGCAAGGAAAAGTTCGTGGCACTCACCGACATCCTCGGTGCTGAGGATGCCTTCGGCGATATGGACTTCAAGGTTGCCGGTACTTCCGAGTTCATCACCGCCCTGCAGCTGGACACCAAGCTGGATGGCATTCCATCGCACGTGCTTGCCGACGCCCTCGAACAGGCCCGCGACGCCCGTGCCGCCATCCTCGACACGATGTCTGAGGTCATCGAGGGGCCGGACGAGATGTCTGGCCTGGCTCCGCGCATTACCTCGGTGACTATCCCGGTGAACAAGATTGGTGAGCTCATTGGCCCGAAGGGCAAGACCATCAACGCCATCACCGAGGAAACTGGCGCCGATGTCTCCATCGAGGAAGACGGCACCGTCTACATTTCGGCCGCTACGGGTGAAGCCGCTGACGCTGCCATCGACCGCGTGAACAGCATTGCTAACCCACAGCTGCCGAAGGTGGGCGAGCGCTTCCTCGGCACCGTGGTGAAGACCGTGGCTTTCGGCGCCTTCGTTTCGTTGACCCCGGGTCGTGATGGCCTAGTGCACATCTCGAAGCTGGGTGGCGACGAGCGCATTGAAAAGGTCGAAGACGTCGTCAACGTTGGCGATAAGATTCAGGTGGAAATCGCCGACATCGATAACCGCGGCAAGATCTCCCTGGTCCCAGTCGAGGAGGATTAATCCCCAGACTAGCTAGGACTGTTAGGACCTCCTTGTTAGGACCTCCTAGAACAAGGGCCCTGTAACCCAGGAATTAGCTGGGGGCAGGGCCCTTATCGTTTCTGCACACGTTGTTAATCCTGGAAGTCGAGTACGAGCCGCTTAGGGTCCTCCAGGAAAGTCACCGAGTACGGCGTCTTCTTCTGTAGTCCAATGATCAATTGGGTTTGTGCCTCGAATGAGGTGGTGTATACGACCTCGCTCACCACACCGGTACCGGGAGTAGTTCCCGGCTTCATATACTTTTCTTCGAGCTCCGGTGTGGAAGGCCACGGGGTTCCCTCGATCCCCAGATTGAGAAAAGTGTTTCCCTCTACTTCGACTGGATAACCTGATGCCTGTTGACGAGGTTCATCGGTATAGGCGGTGAACCAGCCGGGCTCACCTTCACCTTCGAGATCAACCACCACCCGCGTGAAACCGTCGTGATCGCCTACGCGCACGCCCGTCGGAGTGAGACCGCCCAACTGATCCGGCATGTGGTGTTGGTCATCGAGCGCAGCCGTCCCCATCCCCGCAAAGGCCGCAACGTTTGCGCCCTGCTGTGAGGGAGCAGCCTGCGTGTCGCTGGGCGGCGGCTCCGGCGCATCGGTGGCGGCGGAGCTAGAAGGAAGTGCACTGAACTGCGGCGCTGGAGTCGTGTCTGACCCGCGCTCCGCGCACGCAGTTAGAGGCATCACGCATACGGCGCTAATGGCTGCGATGACGGCGACGGAAGATGGTGAGTGTGACATTCTTTATTCTCTATTTCTTGAGCTGTACCAGTTGGATGAGGTTTCCTACGGTGTCATCGAAGACGGCGATGGTGGAGGGGCCGACGTCGGTAGGCCCCATAGTGAACTGCACTCCCTTTTCAGTGAGCTCGCTATATTCTCTCTCCACGTCTGCAGATAGGAACTGGGTGACGGGAATACCATCAGCCTTGAGTGCTTCTGCGTAGTCCTTGGCCGCGGGGAGTGCCTTGGGCTCGAGCAGGAGCTCCATATCCCCTTGGCCTTCAGCGTTGGCGACCGTGAGCCATCGAAAGTCTCCGTGGGTTACGTCAGCCTTCACTCGAAATCCGAGCGTATTGACATAGAAGTCGTGAGCGCGGGCAACATCATCAACGGGCACTGAAGCAATGTAGATCTGCATTCACTCCATCCTAACCGGCATGACGAAGACCAGCCGGCCCCTTCGCCAGCAGTCGGGAGCCTCGGCTAGAGCCTGGCGGTGTAGCCGTCGTTTGATTCGACGGTGCTGGACTTTGGGCTGTGGCTTTGCTTCGTCGTTTTATCCGACGGTGTGTGTTCGCTGGTTCGTAGTTTTTCTCTTTTCCTTTCAGTTTCCTTGGGCGGGTTTCGTCGTTTGAAACGACGGGGTTAGAAGGGGATGTCGTCGGTGCCGGCATCAGCGTCGGTCTTGCTCTCATGCTTGGCTTCTGCTTTGGCTTGGGCTTGTTGTTGTGCGTAGTCGTCGAGTTCTTGTTTTAAGTGTTGGGCTTCCTCACGCACGCGTTTCCTGGTGGCGGTGATGTGTTGGGCTACGGTCTGTGCCCACCGCTTCTGCTTTGGTGCTAGCGGCCCGTCAGCTTCGGTAATAGTCCAAGTACCGTCTTCATATAGCCAGATGACATCCCCGCTATACGGGTCCAGCAGGTATTTGAGGCTGCCATCAGTTTTCATGTTGTGATGACCCTGGCATAAACACGCTAGGTTCTTCGGGTGGGTGGGCCCGCCTTCAGCCCAGTTATGCCGATGATCCAACTGGCTAAGGAAAGCTGGTTTGCCACAGCCGCCAACCCGGCAGGTACCGTCACGGCCTTCGACATGTTTGCGCATG
>NZ_KV796751.1:0-431 GCF_001809235.1 Corynebacterium sp. HMSC072A04
GGCTCGGTGGTCTCAGACGGGTCCTTAGAGGTGACAGTCTGATCCTTGTCGTTGATGTCCTTGTGCTCAGCGATCTCATTCGGGTTCTTCGGATCAGTACCCGGAGTCTCCTTGCCCTCCTTGTCGACCTCAACAGAAGTCAACTCCTCAAAGGCAACCGCAGCCTCAACCGGCTCCGTTACAGACTCATCAACGATGATCTCAACAACAACCTCACCATTGGCAGCATCCGGAGTAAAGGTCTTGAAACCCTCACCCAAAACAGTCTTGCCATCAGCCTTAGAAATCAACTCAGCATAAAGGGTGTATTCCTTACCCGGAACCAGACCCTCATACGTCACCGTATCGTTAACCTGCGCACCAGCAACAACCTCAGTAGCACCGTTCGCAAAATCAGCATTCGTCGAAATCTTCGGAGTATCAGACTCACC